>CAUZVJ010000073.1:0-9897 GCA_963583225.1 Verrucomicrobiia bacterium | reverse complement strand
GTATCTTCCGGATGAACCGATCACCATTCATTTTGCGCGCGGCCCCGGCAATCCCAAGGACTGGATCGCGATTTATCGGCCCGACATGATTCCCGCCAAGACGCCCAGCTTGTTGTGGGCGTTCGTCAACGGAACACAGACCGCCGGCGAGGGACTTGCTTCCGGCTCCGTCACATTCGCTGCGGGCCTGCCAGCGGGCGAGTACGTCGCGCGGTACCTCGAGAACGACGGCTACAATCAGCTCGCCGAAGTGTCGTTCAATGTCACGGACACCACCGCACCGGTGATCACGCTGAAAGGCCAACAGAGCGTCACCATCAACGTCGGCGAAAATTACACGGACGCCGGGGCAACGGCGCGCGATAACGTGGACGGGAATATAAGCAAGTCGATTGTGGTCATCGGAGTCGTCGACCCCAGCAGGCCGGGGGTTTACACGCTGATTTATACAGTCAAAGACAAATCCGGGAACGCAGCTGCAATCGTGGCCAGATCGGTCAGGGTGGTGGACAAAGTTGCGCCGGTGCTGACGCTCACCGGGCCGCAAAGCGTCACAATCAATGTCGGTGATAACTATGTGGAAGCAGGGGCGACCGCGCACGACGCCGTGGATGGCGACATCAGCAATTTGGTTGTAATCAATGGTGCCGTCGATTCTGGGAAGCCGGGAGTTTACAATTTGTATTACAGCGTAAAGGACAAGAGCGGAAACTCTGCCGCCACGCTGGCAAGGACGATCACGGTGGTGGACAAAGTTGCGCCGGTGCTAACGCTGAAAGGGCCGCAAAGCCTCACGATCAACGCCGGGGAAAACTACGAGGACGCCGGGGCAACCGCGCACGACAACGTGGACGGCGATATCAGCAAGTCGATCGAAACCACGGGAGTCGTCGATACAAACAAGCCCGGAACGTACAAAGTAACCTACTATGTGAAGGATCAGTCAGGGAACTACGCCGCTGCGGTCAAAAGGACCGTCACTGTGGTGGACAAAGTTGCGCCGGTGCTGACGCTGAAAGGGCCGCAAAGCATCACGATTAACGCCGGGGAAAACTACGAGGACGCCGGGGCAACCGCGCACGACAACGTGGATGGCGATATCAGCAAATCGATCGAGACCTTGGGAACCGTTGATGCCAACAAGCCCGGAACGTACAAGGTTTCCTACTACGTGAAGGATCGGTCTGGAAACTACGCCGCTGCGGTGGTTAGGAAGGTCACGGTGGTGGACAATGTCCCGCCGGTGATCACGTTGAAAGGGCAGCCGAGCATCACGATCAACGCTGGGGAAAACTATGCGGACGCCGGGGCAACCGCGCACGACAACGTGGACGGCGACATCACAAAATCGATCAAAACCACAGGCGCCGTCGACACGAAAAAGCCGGGAGTTTACACGATCACTTTCAACGTGAAGGACAAGTCCCGGAACGCCGCCACCGCTGTGGTGCGGACGGTTGAGGTCATCAAACTTGGCCCGCCGGCACTCAGCATTTCCCGAAATGCAAACGGCACCGTCACGGTCACGTTCGAGGGCAAGTTGCAGACAGCCGACGGTGTCAACGACGCTTGGCAGGTGGTCGCAACTGAAAGCCCGCTCGTGTTGCCGATTGAGAAAACCAGTGCGTTTTTCCGCGCAGTGCGTTGAGTCGAAAACATCATTGGGCCAACAAAAAAATTATGGTCGTTCACCCTCATCCGGCCTCCGGCCACCTTCTCCCTGAGGGAGAAGGAATCAGGCGCGAACGCGCTTGGCCAAGCGGCGTGAACACTGCGACTCCCTCTCCCAGCGGGAGAGGGCCGGGGAGAGGGAGGATGCAAAATGATAATAAAATCATCCAGCTAACTGTTATATCACCCGGTTGATAGCGTTCAAAAACAATGAGCAACCCGTCGAACAAACCAAATATCAACCCGTGGATTTGGGTGGCGGCTTGGATGGGTGTCATTTTTGTTTTCTCGACCGATCTGTTTTCTGGCCCGCAAACCTCGCGCATCATCGGGCCAATCCTGAAATGGTTCGTGTCTGGAATAAAATGAGTAAGGCTGAACAGTGGGCAGCCAACAAGAAGTTTTTGGATAGGATGATTAAGCGAGGTGACGACATCATCCTCTCGAATCCTGTGAATAATCTTGGAAATGTATCCGGTGCTTACCGGCAAGAATTGAATTATCTGATCGAACAGGGCTTCAAACTCAGCGATGATGGCGTCAGAATGATCAGGTAGTGTTGACTGTTGGGATATGAAGACGACGAACGATGTCATTAATAGTTTGATGTGTCTACCTCACGAATTCGACGCATTGGGGAACATCTCGGTGCATGCGCTTTTGAAAGAGTCGGGCTATTTGTACAGTTCCGATGAAGTTTTGGTTAAGGACATCCGGGAAGCGCTTGCTGAGCAACCTCGACGGATAGACGAATGGGCTCAATATTCTAATGACAAAAGATCAAGTTCAGGATGGTATTTTAGACCAGATGGTGACGGCACGTTCGAGGTGGGGTATTATTCCAGTAAGGAAAAGAAGAATACTCGAAGTTCATTTGTTGATCGCGCAACAGCATGCGCTATTTTTATCAAGCGGGAGGCTGATTATATTCAACACTTGGAACGGGGTCAATCCGATAATTGAAGAATGAAAGGGGGCCGAAAAAGGGGTCAGTTCTGAATGGCACTTAGATAAGGCATGGTTTCGATGGTTTTTGGGATTGTTTCCGGGACGGTTCCACGACTATTACGGGTCGCGGTTTGGTGAGCAGCCGGTAGTTCTTGGGGCGCCGTTTGACGGCCCGGGGTTCGCTGCGTTCGCTGCGCAGGATTAACGGATCAGCGGCAACAGTTTGGTAAAATTGCTCAATCCGTTTGCGGCTCACACGAGCCCCTCGTGGGCCGTTCTCGAACAGGGGTTGCTCCTGCGCTGGTTCGGCCGAGAGTTGGACGTGACGGGGTCGGTTCTTGTTATTGACAAGTAACGCCATCGACAAAATCACTCAGCACATTAATGCCGGACATCTCCGATGAGTCCATCGCCACAGTTCAACTCGTCGCACGCAAAATCGCGCACTTGGTCGAGTACGCAATCCTGTCGTTCCTCACCTGCCGCGCCTTGGCCAAGCGCACCGAACTGCGCCCGCTGCCGTTGGCCGCGCTTGGCCAAGCGGTGCTGATCGCGACGGCCTACGCCGCACTCGACGAGTGGCACCAGTCGTGGACGAATGAGCGGTTCGGGTCGCCGCTCGACGTGGCCATCGACTCCGTCGTCGCGACCGTCGGCGCTGCATTTTTCGCCTGGCTGTCGCGCCGCAAAACGGGGGCAACCGGCCCATGAAACGGCCGATGGTTTGGGCGGTGGTGCCGTACATTATCGGCATCGCTCTGGCCGATACCGCGTGGCTGCCGTTTTGGTACGCCCTCGCCGCCTGCGCTGTCCTGTCTGCATTCGCATACGCACGAAAAGCATCCCGAACCGTCACGATTCTGCCGCTGCTGTTTGGGCTTGGCTTGGCCAACCAAACTTTTCATCTCGACCAGCTCCCGGCGGACGACCTCCGAAACCAACTCGGCGACGGGCAGCAGATTGTCACGCTGACCGGGCGCTTGGCCACCACGCCGCAACACCGCGTCAGCGATATCAACGGCGAGGAGTATTGGCGCTCAATGGTGGAACTGGCCGTCAGCGAAATCGAGACCGACACCGGTCGCTCGGAAGCCAGCGGCACGGTGCTTGTCTCCGCATCGTTCCGCTTGGCCAAGCGCTACTACGCCGGGCGGCAGGTGAAAGTTTCCGGCATCATAAAACGCCCGCCGCCCGCCGCAGCCGAGGGCATGTTTTCCTATCGCGACTACCTCGTCCGGCATGGCATCCATTTTCAATTCCGCACCAAAACACCGAGGGATTGGCGGCTCCTCGATGAGGCCAAGCCGTCTGCGCCGCCGATGTCCGTTCGCTTCCAACGCTGGGCACGCGACACCCTGGCCAAGCCGCTCGGTGGGGAGGACGACGTCGTCCGTCTGCTGTGGGCGATGACGCTCGGTTGGCGCACATCGCTCAATGGCGAAGTCGCCAAGCCGTTCATGTACTCCGGCACGATGCACGTTTTCGCAATCAGCGGACTGCACATCGCGATGATCGCCGCGATCCTCGTTCAACTCATGCGAATGGTACGCCTTCCCCGCGTCGCGTGCGGTCTGTTGCTGATCCCCGCCCTGTGGTTTTACGTGGCGGCGACTGGATGGCAGGCATCCGCCGTGCGCTCGTCAGTCATGGTCACCATCGTGGCGCTTGGCTGGATTTTTAAGCGCCCCGGCGACCTCGTAAACTCACTTGCCATGGCTGCCGTTTTGATCCTGCTTTGGGAGCCGCAACAGTTGTTTATGACTGGCTTTCAGCTTTCGTTTTGCGTTGTGTTTTCGATCGCGATGTTTGCGCTGCCGCTGCAGGAGCGGATTCAAAACCGCCTCCAACCCGATCCATTGCTGCCGCCGGAATTGTGGCCGTGGTGGTCGCAGTTTGTGGTTCGGATTGTGACGCCGCTGCTCGCCGTATCCGCTGCGGCTTGGCTGGGTTCGCTGCCGTTGACCACATCGACGTTTAATTTGTTCACGCCGGTGACGCTGCTCGTCAACGCACTCATCGTTCCTCTCGCCGGCTTGGCCTTGGCCAGCAGTCTTGGATGCCTGATTTGCGCCGCTTGGTTTCCGTTCGTTTCGGGGTTGTTCGCCTATAGTGCCTGGCTGTGGATGTGGTTGATGCGAGGGCTCAGCGAGGCAGCGGCGGCGTTGCCGTTGGGGCATCAGTATGTCACCGCGCCGCCGACTTGGCTGATGTTGATTTACGTGGCAGCACTTGCGTTGTGGGCGCTGCCGTTGGTATTGAAAACAAAGCGACTTGGCACGCTGGCGCTGATTGGCTTGGCCTTTGTTTTATTCGCGGCGGAGAGCTTGGCCAAACGCGGCGAGTTCAGGCTGACGGTGTTGCCGCTCGATAGCGGTTCGGCACTGTTTGCCGAACCGCCCGACGATAAGCCGCTGCTCATCGACTGCGGCAGCGACTCCGGCGGGCGGATGGCCGTCGTGTCGTTTTTGCGGACGCGCGGTTACGACGCGCCGCCGTGGGCCGTGGCGACGCACGGCGACCGGCATCACGTGCAAGGCTTTGGCAGCGTAGCTGCGGAGATGGGCTGGCCGGTTATGTTCGTCAATCCGACCAAGTTCAACTCGCGGTATTACAAAGAATTGTTGGACGGACTAAAGAGTGCCGAGCAGTCGATGATCGTCGCCGCGCGCGGCAATTCCATCGCCGGTTGGGAAGTTTTGCATCCGCCGAGTGGCGATCGTTTGCCTAAGGCTGACGACAACGCGACGGTGCTCACCCGCGAGGTGCATGGTGTGCGCGTGCTGCTGCTCTCCGACCTCGGCGAAGCGGGTCAGGCGGACTTGGCCGGGAGCGGCTTGGATTTGCGGAGCGACATTGTGGTGACGTCCATGCCCGGCGTCGGCGAGCCGCTTGGCCAAGCGTTGCTTGCGGCGATCGAGCCCAAGGCGATCGTGATCAGCGCCGGGACGTTTCCGTACAAGGAAATCCCGTCAGCCGAATTGCTGGAGCGCTTGGCCAAGCGCGGCGTGCCGCTGTTCAACACGCTGACCGACGGCGGAGTTGAAATAAAAATCCGCCGAAACGGCGAGTGGCAAATCAAGTCAATGCTGGGCCGTGAAGTTTCAAACTCACGCGGAGCCGCAAAAAAATGAAAACTTTTTTTGAACCACGAAAGACACGAAGCACACGAAAATGTAACACAAATGAATCCGTGAAAATCCGAGAAATCCGTGTCTGAAAACTCCGGCTCAGCGGCCGAGTAGTTTCCCCATCCCCGGCATGGCTCCGCCGCCGCGAGCGTCGCCGTCGAGCTTGGTCAGGATCGCGCCGGTGAGTCCAGCGCACTTGACACCGGCAGTGAAACTATCCTCAATGCCGAAGCCGGACGCGACATCGCCGCCACCGTGTTCGCCACCGTTATCGCCGCTGTCGAGTCCGGCAAAACCGGCCAACCGGTGGAGGTGACCCACTAAAATGACATCCGTTGAATTAAAAAAATCGCTGCATGACGGCGTGCCGGTTTTCGGGACACTGATCGTTTCGCCTTCCCCGTTCTGGCCGAAAGTGCTTGGCGACTGCGGACTCGATTTTGTTTTCATCGACACCGAGCACATTGCGCTGGATCGCAGCCAAGTTTCGTGGATGTGCCGCACCTACGCCGCGATGGGACTGCCGCCGCTAGTTCGCACCGTTTCGCCCTCGCCCTACGAGGCGACGATGGTGCTCGACGACGGCGCGGCCGGAGTCGTCGCGCCGTACATCGAGCAGGTCGAGCAGGTGCAGCAACTGCGCGGCGCAACCAAGCTGCGTCCGCTCAAGGGCCAGCGCCTCAACGACGCCCTCGCCGGCGAACCGCTCCCTGGCGATCTCGCCAACTACGCGCCCGGCCTCAACGAAAACAACCTGCTCATCGTTAACATCGAGAGCGTGCCGGCCGTCGAAAACCTCGATCGCATCCTCGACGTGCCTGGCATCGACTCGGTGCTAATCGGGCCTCACGACTTGTCGTGCAACCTTGGCAAGCCGGAGCAATACGACGATCCCACGTTTCTCAAAACCGCCGAGACGATTTTTGCCAAGGCGCGAGCCAGGGGCATCGGCGCCGGCATTCACGCGTGGGGCGACACCGCCAGCCAGGCGCGCTTCGTCAACATGGGTGCCAACCTGCTCATCCACAAAGCCGACATCACTTTTTTTAAAAATGGCATCCGCGATGAACTGGCGGAAATCCGTGAGAAACTTGGTTTGCAGCCAGGCGACACCGCGACCGGCGAAGTGAACATTTGATTACCCAAAAAACCGAAACCGACTGTTGGCCTGTTTGGCCATTTTGTTCGCCGCGCTTGGCCAAGCTGCATATGGTTTAGCCCAACCTTGCTACCTCTCCACTCGAAGAAGTTTTGGGAGACGGGTCAGCCCAAGCTCTTGGCGAGTCAACCCGATTTCAGATTTTTTTTGCGGGAGTTTCTGTGCCAGTGAAACCACTTGGTATGAGCCTCCCCTGTGGTTATGTTTCCCGTCCCTGAGTTCAGACTGGGCTAATCTTTGTTCAAAGTTCCATTCTGCTTTGTCGGTGATATACACAACCTAATTAGAGCTAACATGAAAACATCAAAGTTCCCAAAACACCTTGGCATCATATCAGGCGCATGCCGGTTTGGATTTTTGTTCATCATTGTCACCCAATTTAGTATCAATATGGTACGGGGTGAGTTGATTGTCCGCAAAGTTTTCGGACCTGAAGTGCCCACCGGACAATACAAGCACCCCAGTTCATTTGATGAACTCGACAATGGTGATCTCTATCTGGCCTACTATGGTGGCGCCGGAGAATACGCCTCAGGAACCGTGGTTTATGGGGCGCGCCTGAACAAGAAATCCGGCCATTGGAGCCAACCCAGAAAGATTGTCGGCAACCCATTTCGTTCTCTCGGTAATCCGGTGGTCTGGCAGGGGCCCGATGGGCTGGTTTGGTTGTTTTATGTAACCCGTTTTGGCGACACCTGGTCAACTTCGCGCATCAAAGTCAAAATATCCAGGGACGGAGCTGCATCCTGGTCGGATTCCGCCCTGTTGACCATTGAGCCGGGCACCATGGTGAGAGCTCATCCCATCGTGCTTCAAACTGGCGAATATCTACTCCCCATCTATCACGAAACCGGACACGACACCGAACTGATAGGGCCAGACACTACATCATTTTTTCTGCGCTATAACCCCTCAAACAAAAAGTGGAGCAGCAGCAAGCGAATTAGATCAGATTTTGGTAACCTTCAACCTGCCGTGGCGCAGGTCGATGACAAGCATCTGATCGCATATTGTCGGCGCGGTGGAGGATACGAGCCGACAACCGAAGGTTACCTGATCCGGTCGGAATCACGGGACGGTGGACACACCTGGAGCAAAGGCACAAACAGTTCGTTTCCAAACCCAAATTCTGCCGTCGACTTTATCAAGCTGCGCAGCGGGCGCCTGCTCCTAGTATACAATCACAACATGAATGACCGCACACCGTTGACAGCTGCCCTCTCCAGCGACAACGGCAAAACATTTTTGCATCGTATGAACATCGCCGCGGGCCAGGACTCATTCGCGTACCCAACAATCGTGCAAACAGAGGATGGACGGATCCATGTCACATTTACGTCCCAAGAACGGACTCAAATTAATCATGCCATTTTTGACGAAAACGATCTTCTCAGCGAACCCGACAACAAAAAAAGTGAACCAAGAGAATCCGAAGAATTAAAATGAATAAACTAATGATCGCTTCCATCGCAGTCACTCTGTTCGCGGGGTGCACCACGATTGAAACGTCAAAAACATAGCGCTGTTCAACACGTTGAGCGACGGCGAAGTTGAAATAAAAACCCGCCGAAACGGCGAGTGCAAAATCAAGTCGATGCTGGGCCGCGAAGTTTCAAACTCACGCGAAGCCGCGAAAAACTGAGAACTTTTTGTGAGCCACGAAAGACACGAAGCACACGAAAATGAAACACGGATGAATCCGTGAAAATCCGAGAAATCCGTGTCTGAAAACTCCCGCTCAGCGGCCGAGTAGTTTGCCCATCCCCGGCATGGCTCCGCCGCCTCCCATCTTGGCCATCATCCGCTGGAACTTGCCCATTTTCTTCATCATTTTCTGCATTTGACCGAAGCGCTTGAGCAGGCTGTTGAGCGCGGCGACGGTGGTGCCGCTGCCGGCGGCGATGCGGCGGCGGCGGCGTGCGTTGAGGATCACCGGCGTGCGACGTTCCTGCGCGGTCATGCTGCAAATCATCGCTTCCATTTGGCGAAATTCTTTTTCGCTCTTGCCGAGGTCGGCGTCCTTCATCGCGCCTCCGCCGCCGGGCAGCATATCGACGATGCTCTCGAGTGAGCCGAGTTTTTTGATCTGCCGAAGTTGATCGAGAAAATCCTCGAGTGTGAAATTCCCTTTCTTCATCCGCTCCTCAAGTTTGAGGGCGGTCTCTTCGTCGATCGCCTCGGCGGCTTTCTCGACGAGGCTCACCACGTCGCCCATGCCGAGAATGCGCGACGCCATCCGGTCGGGGTGGAACGGCTCGAAGTCGTCGAGCTTTTCGCCGATGCCGGCGAACTTGATCGGCTTGCCGGTGACTTCGCGGAAGCTGAGCGCCGCGCCGCCGCGAGCGTCGCCGTCGAGCTTGGTCAGGATCGCGCCGGTGATGCCCAGCGCGTCGTCAAAATGCGTGGCGACGCTGACCGCTTCCTGGCCGGTGGCGGAGTCGAGCACGAGCAGGATTTCGCGCGGCTGCACCCGGTCGCGAAGCTGGACGAGTTCCCGCACCATCGGCTCGTCGATTTGCAGCCGGCCGGCGGTGTCAAAGATGACCACGTCGATGCCGTCCGCCTTGGCCTGGGCCATCGCGCCGTCGGCGATTTTGAGCACGTCCTGCTCGCCGCGCATCAGGAAACACGGTACGTCAAGCTGCTTGGCCAAGGTCTCGAGCTGGTCCATCGCGGCGGGCCGATAAACGTCCGCGCCGACGAGCAGCGGCTTGCGGCCCTCGGCGGCGAGAAGGCGGGCGAGCTTGCCGCTGGAGGTGGTTTTGCCGGAGCCGTGCAGGCCGCACATCATCAGGCTGAGCGGTTGGGCAAAGCCGCGCGGCAGGTCGAGTTCGCTGCGCTTGGCGCCGAGCAGCGCGACCATTTCGTCGCTGATGATTTTGACGATCTGCTGTCCGGGCTGGATGCTGGCGACGACCTCCTCGCCGAGCGATTTCTCCTTCACGCGGGCGATGAACTGCTTGGCGACCTTGAAATTAACGTCCGCATCGA
>CAUZVJ010000072.1:0-9930 GCA_963583225.1 Verrucomicrobiia bacterium | reverse complement strand
AAAATGTTCGGGATGACCAAAATCAGCGTGGCGATGGTGAGCGCGTTTTTTTCGAGTCCGTAAATTGGGTTGGTCAAATACTCGACACGGATCGGGATCATCATCAAATTTCCGAAGCCCATGATCATCCAGCAAATCAGCGCGTGGCGGAAGAGCTTGTCCGTCTTGGCGTAGCGCAGCGCACGGAACGGGTGGCCGCCGGCATCGCCCCGGAGCGGTTTCGACGGGAAATGTTTCAGGCAACTCCAGGACCCCAAAAACGCGAATCCAAAAATCACCAACAGCCACCGGTAGTTGCCAAGGCCCGGCTGGCCGGCGGTCTCGTTGAGCGCCAAGCCGGCGAGAAAACTGAACACCCCGGCGGTGATGACCCGAAACCACACGGTTCGCGAAAAGTAATGCCCGCGTTTGTCGACGGGATAATTGTCGCGGAATATTTGCGTGAGCAGCGGGATCGCACCGGTCGAGCACGACATCGCCACAATGCTCCCGGCGACGAACAACGGCAGCGTCGGCACGGCGGCCATCAGGAAAAACAGCGCCGCGCCGAGCAGCGCCATGCGGCCGGCTGCGACGGCGGAGGGCAGCTTCAGCGACTGGACGACGGTGACCACCACCGGCGTGAGCAGCAGGCCCACGCTGGCCGCCGTCGAGACCAGCGCCTTGGCGATCAGCCCCGGATCGCCGAAGCCCTTGACCACGGTGAGCAGGAGGAACGTGCTGCCGGCCGCCTCGAGAATGCCGCCGCTGACGGCCCGGCGCTGCTCGAGTTTGAAGGTGACTTTGGTCCGCTCGGCGAGATTCATCCGGGGTGCGTATTATCCACGAAACCGGCCGGTTGGCGATTCGTAAAAAACAGCCGTCTCGCTCTCGCGCTGCGAACCCAGTACAACAGCGCCGTGCCGGGAGTGGTAGCTATCGTCGGTCGGCCCAATGTCGGGAAGTCGGCCCTGTTCAATTGTATTGCGCGCAAGCGGATTGCGATTGTGCACGATCGTCCCGGCGTCACGCGCGACCGGCTCAGCGCCGAGGTCGAGTGGCTGGGGCGACCGTTCACGCTGGTGGATACCGGCGGCATCGGCCTGCTCAAGGGCGAGCGCGGCGGTGACGACTTCGCGCGGGAGATCGTCACTCAAGTGCAGGTCGCGCTCGATGATGTGGACGTAATTTTGCTCGTCGTCAGCGTGCAGGAGGGCGTCGTGCCAATGGATCTCGAGGTCGCCGGGATGCTCCGCGAAGCCGGCAAACCGGTGTTCGTTATGGTCAACAAGGTGGACACCGCCGTGCACGAGCAGGGTGTCGATGAGTTTGCTGAACTTGGTTTCGAGCATATTTTTCCGGTCAGCGCGCTGCATCTGCGTGGCATCGATATCCCCATTGGCCAAGCGGTGAGCCGGTTGCCGGAGCAGTTGGCCAAGCCGGAGGAGCAGGTTGATGCCGAGCCGCCGCTGAACATCGCCATCGTTGGCCGGCCCAACGTCGGCAAGTCGTCGATCATCAACGCGCTCACCCGGTCGGAGCGGGTCATTGTCAGCGAGATATCGGGTACCACGCGTGACGCCATCGACGTGCCGTTCGAGGTTGTGACCGATGGTGTGCGGCAACGCTACAACCTCATCGACACGGCCGGCATCCGCAAGCGGCGGCGCATCAAGGACGCGGTGGAGTTTTTCAGCGTCAACCGCGCGGACAAAGCCATCGAGCGGTGCGATCTCGCCGTGCTGGTGATGGACGCTGCCGAAGGCGTCACCGAGCAGGACAAAAAAATCTGCGACCGCATCACCGAGGCCGGTTGCGCCTGCGTCATCGTCGTCAATAAATGGGATCTGTTTCAGGCCGGGCTGGAGAAGGCCCGCAAGAGGGAGACCAAAAAAACCGTCGCGCAGGGAGGCCGCAAGCTCAGCCGCAAAAAACAGGAGGAGCTGATGTACGAGGAGTTCAGCAAGTGGGTGAAGTCCAACCTGTTTTTCATCGACTACGCGCCGGTGATTTTCACGTCCGCGCTTGAGGGTTTTCAACTGAACCGCCTGCTAGAGGCGATCCGCTACGTCAATTCGCAGCTCCAAAAAACCACGCCGACGAGCCTGCTCAACCGCACGCTGCAGGCCGCGCTCGAGCGCAATCCGGCGCCCAGTTCGAGGGGGCACCGGTTCAAACTTTTTTACGCCACGCAGGTCAGTTCGAAGCCGCCGACGTTTCTGCTTTTCGTCAACCGCAAGGAACTGATGAGCGACAACTATTCGCGCTACCTCATCGGCGTGTTGCGCAAGTCGTTCGGGTTCGAGGGCTGCCACATCCGGCTCGTGGCCAAGCCGCGCCCGAAGAGCATCGAGCCGGTTCGCCGCAAAACGACGGTCAAAAGCCGGACGAGCAAAAAGGTCACCAAGCGCGAAATTCAAAAAATCCGCGACGAGACCAAGCGCAAAAAGGATGCAAAGAAAAAAGCCATCCGAAAAGGAGCCCGCCCCGCCGGAGCCAAGCGCCCCAAAAAACGCCCCGCCAAAAAAGATCGCCCGCGAAAGTCAGTTTAGCGCTTGGCCAAGCGTTGGAGTTCGTTGGCGACTCGGTCGATCACTTCGGGCCAATCGCCGGCGACTCGTTGGCGGAACAGTTTCGTGTTTGGGTACCACGGCGTGTCTTCGCGATCGAGCAGCCAGCGCCAGTCGGCGGCGAACGGCAGCAGCACCCACGTCGGTTTGCCAAGCGCGCCGGCCAAGTGCACCACTGCGGTGTCCACCGTCACGACCAGGTCCATCGACTCGATCAAGCTTGCGGTCGAGGCGAAGTCGCTGATGTGCGGCGAGAGGTCGGTCACGCAGGCGGTGGAATCGATGATGCGGCGGGCCTCGTCGCTGGGTTCCAGTTGCAGATTGAACCACGCGAACTCGCTGCACTTGCCGAGCAATCCCGAAAGCAGCTTGGCCGGCAGTGAGCGGTTGTCGGCCCATGAGCGGCTGCGGCCGGCCCAGACCACGCCGATTTTTAATGCGCCGACATCGGGCACGACTCCCGCCGGTTCTGCAAAAAGGTAGCGGCCGTTTTCGCCGTTGGGCACGGTCTCCGGTGTGGTGCCAAACGCCAGCGGCGCGCTCAGCATCGGCAGCGTGAAGTCGGTGGGCGGCACCGGTTCGCCCGGCTCGAAAACCTGCGACACACCGGGGAGCGTTTGCAGGAGGGCGCGCAGTCCGGCTTGGCACTCGATCACGATAATCGCGCCGGTGGCGGCCAAGTTCGACGCGTAACGGCAAAACTGCAGCGTGTCGCCGAACCCCTGCTCGGCAAAGAGCAGCAGCGTTTTGCCGGCGAGCGGCTCGCCGTTCCAGCGGGGGATGCCGGGATGCCTCGGCGCGAAGAGCGGGTTGTCGGTCTGCCAACGCGCCTCGTAATGTTGCCAGCCGTCGGTCCAGTTTCCGGCCGCCAGTTCGGCGATGGCGAGGTTGAACGGGCCGTCCGGATTTTGCGGTTCGAGCGCGGTAAATTTCTTGAAAGCGGCGACGGCATCCACCACCCGGTTTTGCGCCTGCAACGCGACGCCGAGATTGAGCAGCGTCTCGGGATGTTTGGGATGCTCCCCGAGCACCGAGCGGCAGGTGGCCTCGGCGGCGGCGGGATCGTCGCGCTCGAGTTGCAGCTTGGCCATGTTCACGCCGGCCATCGGTTGCCCCGGTTTGCCGTGCAGGATGTGACCAAAACATTCCTCAGCGAGCGCGGTTTCCCCGAGGTCGCGGAGCGTGAGGCCAAGGTTGACCATCGCGTCGGTGTAGTCGCCGTCGAGGTCAACGGCCCGCTTGTAGGCTTGGGCGGCAGTGAGAAAATCTCCTTCGTCCTGTGCCACTTGGCCAAGGTTGAAGTGCGCGGCGGCGAGCTCGGGATCAAGTTCGGTCGCGCGTTGAAATGCTGACTTGGCGTCGCTCGCTTGGCCAAGCGCGTAGTGGGCGTTGCCGCAGTTGAAGTGAGCGTCGGCGCAGTCGGGCTGCAACTCAATGGCGCGGCGGTACGGGCCAAGTGCCTGTTCGGCTTGGCCAAGTTCCGAAAAAAGCAGGCCAAGCGCGTGATGGTTTTTCGCGTTGTCGGGTTGCAACCCGATGGCGAGTTGGTACTGCTCGACCGCTTGGCTAAGCTGATTTTTTTCCTGAAACTCAGCCGCTTTGGCCAAGTGCCTGGCGACCTCCGGCGAAGGTTGTTGCTCGAGCGCAGCGGTCACGTCGGCAATGACGCTGGCCCAGTCGCCGGGCTCGGGTTGGCGGAAGATTCGCAGGGTCGGATACCACGGGCTGTCGGTGCGATTTTCCAGCCAGCGCCATTCGCCGGCGAACGGCAGCAGCAGCCAAACCGGCCTCCTGAGCACACCGGCCAAATGCGCCACGGCGGTGTCGATCGTGATGACCAAGTCAAGTTGCTGGAGCAGCAGTGCGGTGGCGGTGAAGTTGCTAATCAACAATTCCAGCCGGGTGACAGGGCCAAGTTGGCTCCGCTCGGAAGGGGTCGTCTCTTTTTGCAGGCTGAAGAATTGTGCGTCGACCGACGAGGTCAGCTTGGCCAACGCCTCGGGCGGGACTTCGCGGAGTTCGGGTTGCTGCGTGCGACGCGAGCCGCGCCAAACGAGCCCGACATTCCACCGGGATGAGCTTCGGCTTGGCAACGAAATGCCCGTCGCGGCCTTGGCGGGCTCGATGAGCACATTGGAGGGGATGGAATCGATGCCGGTGCCAAACACCTGCGGGAGACTGAGCAGCGGACACTGCAAGTCGTGTGCGGGAGGGCGTTCGCTGCGCGGGATCACTTCATCGATTCCGTCGATGCGGCGCATCAGCGGGGCCAACTCGGGCTGGCACTCGAAGAGGACGCGACCGCCGCGTTGCGCGACCATGGGCAGGTAGCGGGCAAACTGGATCGTGTCGCCGAAGCCCTGTTCCGCCCAGATCAAAACTGTTTTTCCTTCGAGCGACTCGCCGTTCCAACGGGGTTTGTCGAGGCGCGAGCGGAGGCTGTCGTAGTTGGGCATCAACAGCCTGTTTTCGTAAGCGGCCCAGCCGTTGGCGAAGTCGCCGGTTTTCAGCAAAGCGTGCGATTGGTTGAACGCAATGCCGGGAGAGTCGGGAGCGAGTTGTCGCGCCTGTTCGTGTTGGGACAACGCTCCCGCCGATTTTCCCAGCGCCATCAAAATATTTCCGAGATTGGAGAAGGCTTCGGCTCGGCTCGGGAATAGTTCAACGATTTTTTCAAAAACCAAACGGGCTTCCTCGAATTGGCCGGAGCGTTTGAGGCGCAGTCCTTCCCCCTCAAGCCCGGCGAGATTTCCGGCTGCAGATTCGACACGCAGCGCGGAGAGGACTTGGCTCAAAACCGTCCGCCAATCACCGGGAGTGGGCTGGCGGAAAATGCGCATGGTCGGATACCACGGACTGTCGGTGCGGTCGTGAAGCCAGCGCCATTCGCCGGCAAACGGCAGCAGCAGCCAGACCGGTTTGCCCAGCGCGCCGGCCAAGTGCGCCGTGGCGGTATCGACGCTGATGACGAGGTCGAGTTGCCCGATGATCGCCGCAGTGGCCGCCAAGTCGGTGCAATGCGCCGCAGCGTCGGTGGCGTTGTCCGCTTGGCCAAGCGCGGCCGCGGCATCGGCGGGAGCGTTGAGTTGGAGGCTGACAAAACGGGCGCAGTCGGACGCAAGCAGCGCTTGGCAATCGAGCCACTGCATCGAGCGGAAGGCGTCGTTGCGGTGCTTTGGGTTCCCGGCCCAAGCGATCCCGACTTTGAGTTTGCCCGGCGGCAGGCCAAGCGCCGGGGATTGTTGCGACACTCCAAGATAAGGAACCTGGCTGGGGAGGGTGCCGGTGACGCGCGGCAGGCTGAGCAGCGGGATTTGCAAATCGTGTTTCGGCGTGGGGTCGTAGGCGGTCACGACCTTGGCCAAGCCGGGAATCGACTCGAACAACGCCCTGGCCTCCGGCGGGCATTCGAGAATGAGTGTGCCGACTTGCGCGGTGAGCAGCGGCAGGTATCGGACAAATTGAATCGAGTCGCCCAAGCCCTGTTCGCAGTGGACGAGCAGCGTCCGGCCCGGTGCCGATGTGCCGTCCCACTCGGGGGTGTTTTGGTGTCGTCTGTTTTTCTGTGCCGAGCGCCAGCGCCACTCGTAGTTTTTCCAGCCGTCGGCGAAGTCTCCCTCGAGCAGTTGCAGCATGCCGAGACCGTAGTGGGCATCGGGCAATTCGGCGTCCAACTCGATCGCCTTGGCAAATTGTTCGCGGGCGTCATCGAGCCGCCGTGCATCGACAAGCGCCCCGGCGAGGTTGGCGTGATAGACAGCATTGTCGTGAGTGGCATCGACCGCTCTCTGGAAACAGTCGATCGCCTTGCCGGTTTGCTGGGTGGCTTTGTAAACAGCGCCGAGAGTGTTGTGAGTGGCTGCGCTGTCGGGCGCAAACTGACGCGCCTTGAGGGCGAACTGCAGCGCCTCGGGAATCCGGTTTTGCCACAGCAGCACGCCGGAGAGGTTTTGGTGCGCTTCGGCCAAGGCGGGTTCCAGCGTCAAGGCTTGCCGGTAAGCTGCCTCCGCCTCGCCGGCGCGACCCGTTTGCTGGAGGAGATTTGCGAGGTTCACTTGGGCCTCGGGCAGGGCGGGATCCGAACTGATCGCTGCCCGAAAGTGTCCCTCCGCTTGGCCAAGGTCACCGGCCAGTTTAAGCAGCAGGCCAAGGTTGGTTTGCGCCCGCGCATGGCGTGGATCATGCTCTATTGCCTGCTGATAATGGTGGCGCGCCAACTCAGAATCCCCCGATTCCTCCTCCAAAAGGCCAAGGCCGAAGTGGACGTCGGGCATGTCCGGGGCCGCTTCAAGCGCTTGGTCGAGGCACGACCGGGCCTGATCCAAAAAGCCGGATTGTATCTCGTTCAGGCCTTGGAGCACCAACGCTTCGGCTTGGGCTTTGGGAGGGATCGAACCGGTGCCGGCGGGTTCTGGGCAGGTCGCGTTTGCCAAGGCTGAAAAACAAAGCAAAAAACAAGCCAAACAGGCTAATAACAGATTTGCAGGGAACGAACATAAATGCCGTGAACGGCAGCCCGCCGAACCGCTGGCTTGGGCTCAATTGGCAGTTGGGCCTATCGACCGGCTGGGGAGTCCTTGGCTTGAACATTGCCCATGCCATGGAGGTGGATGGCCGATACAAGCCAGTGCCTTTGTCTCAGGCTGAGTCAATTGGTTGCCAGAGATTCGATTTAAAGCAAACGGTTAGCCAACTGAACGCAAGAAGCCATCAGGTCGGGCAACTGTTCCATTCACGCGAGCCCGGCACAGTGCGGTGTGAGTTTCCAGTGTTGCACTCGTTGGGGAACAACATCCACATGGAGGGATTGCCCAAGCAACGGGAAGTCGATAGTGAGGGATCGGTCAATTACGCTATTTGCGTGTTCGAGTACGACCTGTCGAACGAGTTTACCCTGGAGAATGCTGCCAAGTTCGAGTTGGTATTTGGTGGGTGCAGGTGGAACCAGGAAGTTTTGAAGAAACACGGCGTGCCGAACACGGATCTTTTTCTTCATGGAGTCGATTCAGGTTTGTTTTACCCGAGGCGAAAAAAGAATCAGAACCGGTTCATCGTTTTTTCCGGTGGAAAGCTGGAATACCGCAAGGGGCAGGACATTGTGGTGGCGGCATTTAGGCAGTTTGCCAAACGACATTCTGAGGCCGTATTGGCAACCGTTTGGCAAAATCCTTGGGGCATCTCCACTAATGATTTTGGAAACACCGGATACGTTGATGGAGACATTGATGTCGATGAAAACGGTTGCCAGAGGATTGAAGAATGGGCTATTCGAAACGGGATTTCACCTTCGCAAATTGTCGATTTTGGAACGGTTCCAAACGAATCGATGCCAGAGCTTTACAGTCAGGCTTCCGTTGCCGTTTTTGCCAGCCGCTGCGAGGGCGGAACCAACATGATGGCCATGGAAGCGATGGCAAGCGGGGTGCCCTGTATCCTTTCAGCCAACACGGGGCATCTGGATCTGATGACGGAGGATAATTGTTATCCACTTCTTGAACAGACACAACTGACCACTCAAAATCTTACAGGAAAAGAGGATTGGGGGGAAAGCAATGTCGATGAATTGGTGGATGCTCTGGAAAGAGTTTATCAGGATCGTGATGAAGCAAACATGCGAAGTGCACAAGGGGCTAAGTTTATGGGGGATTGGACGTGGGAAAAAAGAACTCAGCCATTAATTGAGCGGATATGCCAGACGATTCAGAATCAATGAACGGGACAGTCGACCAAGATAGCCCCACTTGGCTTGGGCTCAACTGGCAGCTCAGTCTCTCATCAGGTTGGGGGATTGCAGGTTTAAACATGGCCCGTGTTATGGATCTGGATGGTCGGTTTAAAGCAGTACCTTTACTCCCTTCAGCACAACTAGAGTATTCCAGTGAGGCGTTTGAACCGCTGGTTGCCAAGCTCCAGCGCAGGGAACAGGAGGTGGCGAAAGCGCTTGGCCAAGCGAAAGAAGGTCGCCTGGCTTGTGACTTTTCGGTGATTCATTCGGTTGGGAACGAGATTCACGAAGAGGACATGCCGTATCCCGGCGTGCCGGAGCGTGTCGGTTCCCGAAATTTCGCGGTTGTATTCTTTGAGTTAAATCCTCCCAGTGGGTTTACAACGAACAATGCCAAGAAATTCGATATCATTTTCGGAGGTTCGACCTGGAACTCGACTGTGTTGAAGCAACACGGCTTGGCCAACGTGGATACTTTTCTGCAGGGGGTCGATTTGGAACTGTTTCAGCCACGCCCGAAATCTCAACAAGAAAGATTTGTGATTTTTTCCGGTGGAAAACTGGAATTCAGAAAGGGGCAGGACATCGTTATCGCCGCATTCCGTGAATTTGTAAAAACACACCCTAATGCAGTGTTGGCAACGACCTGGCACAATCCATGGCCTAAAGCAATGAATGGAATCGTTAAAGCTGGAAGGGTGGAGGGTGTTCCCCAAAAGAATCCGGACGGAGACTGGGGGATCACCGAATGGGCCAGTAATAATGGTGTCCCGAGCGAAAACTTTCACGACCACGGATTGGTGGCGAATCACCTGATGCCCGAAGTATTTGCACAAGCCGATGTTGCCCTTTTCCCGAATCGTTGCGAAGGTGGCACCAATTTGGTTGCCATGGAGGCGATGGCGAGTGGAATCCCCTGTATCCTCTCGGCGAATACCGGTCACATGGATTTAATCAATGAGGATAACTGCTATCCCCTACTTAAGCAGTCGGAAGTGACGAGTTTTACAAATACCAAAGATTGGGGAGAGTCGGATGTGGCGGAGGTACTTGAGAATCTCAAACGAGTTTATACCGACCGTCAGGAGGCCAGGCGTCATGGAGAGCAGGCAGCGAAGTTTATGCGAGATTGGTCTTGGAAAAAGAGAACGAATTATTTAATAAACAAAATTGATAAAATTCATAAACATTAAATTAAACATTAATATCCTACTCTCGGTTAAGCGATCATCGGTACCCCGATTTAATGTAACTGGTGTCTGAATCAGTTATAAAGTAATTTTGGCATTTTTCGTTATTCTGCAACCAATTTTCAACGGTAGCATCGACTGACTTCTCATCACTATTTTGATTCCATAAAATTTGCGTACCGCCTTCTTCTAAATTTTTTAAAATTGTTATTGTTTCTTTGTGGGTTGATTTTTTATCGTGAATTAATATTAAGAAGGGTAATTGAACATTAGCATGAAAATATTCTATTGACTCTACTAATGTTCCTGGCTGATCTTTTACCAATATAAAAATAGGTATTTTGGGTGTATTGTTATTAAGAATAGTAATCGGTTTGTTGTTAACAATTTTTATTTTATACTGATCTTCTTTTTTAAGAGGGGTTTTATAATGATCACCATATAAATAACGGCAACATGCATCTAC
>CAUZVJ010000071.1:0-9947 GCA_963583225.1 Verrucomicrobiia bacterium | reverse complement strand
GGTACCCGTCCGGACCAAGCGGGATGCCCAGCCCCACCCAAACCAGCAGTAAAACCGTCCAAACTATGCAGAAAATGATGCTAAACGGCAGCATCGTCGAGATGAGCGTGCCCATGCCGCCCTTGGCCGCGATGTTTTTCATGAACGCCAGCATGATGACCATGTACGGGTTGAGCGGCGTGATGCAGTTGGTCACCGAGTCGCCGATGCGGTAGGCACACTGGGTCAACTCCGGCGCGATGCCGACCATCATGAACATCGGAATAAAGATCGGCGCAAACATGGTGTACTTGGCCGACATCGACCCGACGAACATGTTGAAACACATCGTCATCCCGATGAACGCCACGAGCAGCATCGACGTCGGCAACGCCGCTTGGCCAAGCATCTGCCCGCCGGTCATCGCCAGCATCGTGTCCAGTCCGGAGTATTTGAAATGCTCGACAAACTGCCCGGCGAAAAACGCCATCACGATGATCGGCGCCATGCCAGCCATCGACTCGGTCAGCAGCCTGGCCACGTCACGGTCGTTGCGAATCTTTTTTTGCACCACGCCGTACGCGATGCCAGGCAAGATGAAAATGATGAACACCAGCGGCACGATCGCATCGACCCAGCGCGGGAAAATGTTGGCAGACGGCACGAGCACGTGGGCATCCGGATCGCTGCTACCGCCGGGCGGTTCGACCCGCTCGGCAGCCACCATCTGTTCAGGGTTGGTGGGCGACTGCATTTGGTAAGTGTATAGCGGCGAGCCGGGAATATTGATCAGCGCCAACACCACGACCAGTCCCCCGACGAATACCGCCGTCGAAATTTTCAGCGCGCGCCAATCTTCCGGCGACAGTTTCTGCTTGGCCAAGTCGCCGGCATCGACCGACGCCGGCCCGCCCTCCTCCGGCGACTTGGTGACCAGGCGTTTCTCGACGATCACATCGGCGACGAACCAGCCAACGCCGGTCATCACCACCGTCGAGACAATCATAAACCACCAGTTGCAAGCCGGGTTGAGTTGGTAATCGGGATCGATGACTTGCGCCCCGCCGTTGGCCAAGCCGGCGAGCAACGGCTCGAGACTCGTGATGAACAGGTTCGCGTTGAAGCCGGCCGCCACCCCGGCGAACACCGCCGCCAAGCCGGCCAACGGCGAGCGCCCGACCGCCTTGTACAGCGCAGCGGCCAAGGGCGGCAAAATAATGTAGCCGGCGTCGGAGGTCATCGACGACATGATGCCCATGAACACGATCGACGGAGTTAGCAACTGCTTCGGCACGACCATCAGCATCGCCTTGAGCGCCGAGCCGATGAAGCCGGTCCGCTCCGCGATCCCGATGCCGAGCATCCCCACCAGCACGATGCCTAGCGGGGCAAAGTTGATGAAATTTTTCACCATGCTCGAGATGGCCCAAAACAGGCCGTCGCGCGTCAGGATGTTATTGGCCTCATAGGTCTTGCCGGTGGCCACCCACTTCACCGAAGTGTCGACTTCCGCCTCGCCGTACGCCGCTTGGCCAAGCGCGGTCGTCGCCGTCTGCTCGGGCAATCGCTCCTCGACGACCCATTCCGACTTGGCCGCCACCGCCGAGGCGATCATCACCAGCACGGTACCGATGAGAAACAGCGTCGCCGGATCGGGCAGCCGATTGCCGATGCGCTCGATCCAACCCAGCCAACCGTCGGGAGTGCCTGTTTTCGTGTTGAGTGCGTTTTCAGCCATGATTCAGTGAAAACGCGGATTCTGCCCGGACAGCTCCGGAGGTCAATTCCCGATTGCTTTTTGGTCGCTCGAACCCCAATCTCCGCCGAGACAATGAGGATGAAAAACATCATTACAATTATCGCAGCGGCCTCGTTCATGTCCGGCCCGCTTGGCCAAGCGGTCGAGTTATCGGAAAAGGACAGCGGCAAAATCGCCCGGGTCGTCGGCTTCCTGCTCTCGAGCACGCACTACAAACGCACGCCGCTCAACGACGATATTTCGCGCGCGTTTCTCAAAAAGTACATGGAGTCGCTCGACTACAGCCGCATGGTTTTTCTGCAGACCGACTACGCGGAATTCGAGGCCAAGTACGGCACGCTACTCGACAACCTGACCAAGCGCGGCGACGTCTCGCCGGCGTTCGAGATTCACAAACGCTACTTCACCCGACTCAAGACGGCGCACAGTTGGCTCGACGACATCCTTTGGTCCGACTTCGATTTCGCAATCGACGAGTCGTTCGTCCCCAACCGAACCAAGGCGGACTGGCCCGCGACTGAGGCCGAGGCCCGCGACCTCTGGCGCAAACGCATCAAGTACGAAGTGCTCGGCACCCGCCTCGGCAAACGTCGCGGCGTCGAGGCGCTGAACGCCAAAGCCAACAATGGCGAAGTCGTCAAAAAGAAAGACGGCACGCCGGTCAAGCCGTACGACGTCAAGGCCGAGAAGGAAAAAATCCTGCGCCGCTACGAACGCTTCCTTCGCGTCCGCACCGAGATGGATTCCGGCGACGTACTGCAGGTTTACCTGACCGCCCTCTCCAACGGCTACGATCCTCACTCCGATTATTTCAGCCCGCGCCAGGCCGAGAACTTCGAGATCAACAACATCAAACTTTCCCTCACCGGCATCGGTGCCCGCCTTCAGTGGGACGACGGCTTCACTAAACTCATCGAACTCGTCCCCGGCGGCCCGGCGATTCGCAGCAAAAAACTCAAACCCGGCGACCGCATCATCGCCGTCGCCCAAGGCGAGGACGGCGAACCGGTCGATGTCGTCGAGATGGAACTCGACAAAGTCGTCGACAAAATCCGCGGCGAAAAAGGCACGCTGGTTCGCCTCACAATCATCCCGGTGGACGCCGCCGATGACAGCGAAACCAGGGAGGTGCGCCTGATCCGCGACAAGATCAAATTGACGGACAGCTTGGCCAAGGGACAAGTCATCGACTACCCCGACGGGGACGGTTCGCGGCCGCGCTTGGGCGTGATCAATCTGCCGCAGTTTTACGAGCATTGCGCCCGCGATGTGGCGCAAATTCTGGATCGATTCGAAGAAGAAAAAGTTAGCGGCATCGTGCTCGACCTCCGCCGCAACGGCGGCGGTCTGCTGCCCGAGGCCGTCAAGCTGGCCGGACTGTTCATCGAGCAAGGCCCGATGGTGCAGGTCATCGACAGTCGCCGCCGCAAACAGGTTTTGCAGGATAACGACACCAAGATCGGCTACGACGGGCCGATGATTGTCCTCGTCGGCAAACTCAGCGCCTCTGCCTCCGAGATCGTCGCCGCCGCGTTGCAGGATTACGGGCGCGCGCTCACCGTCGGCAGCCTGTCCACCCACGGCAAAGGCAGCGTCCAGACCGTCATGCCGCTCAACAACTGGGTACGCCTGCCCGACTCCGGCAAGCTCAAGCTCACCGTGTCGAAATTCTACCGCGTCGCCGGCGGCACCACGCAAAAACAGGGCGTCACCCCCGACATCATCCTGCCCACGCCGTACGATTACATGGAGATCGGCGAAGCCACCCTGCCCAACTGCCTCGAGGCAGATCACACCCAAAAACTCAGCTACCGGGCCGTCAACCGGGTGGTCGGGCACGTCGAGCCATTGACCAAACTCTCCAACGAGCGGATCAATGTAGATCAGGATTTCGCCTACATCCTTGAGGACATCGAGACGCTCAAGGAACGACTCAAGGACAAGTCGGTTTCGCTGAACGAAGCCAAGCGCCTGGCCGAAAAAGACGACGACAAAGCCAAGCGCGAGAAGCGCAAAAATGAACGCAATTCACGCAGCGACGCCGAGGAAACTGTTTACGAGCTCACCAAAAAAATGATCGAAACCAACACCAAACTCGGCGAAGAAATTGAGGACGAGGAAAAACCAATCCGCCTCGAAGAGGAACCTGAAGATGGTGAGGAAGAAATCGAAGACGAAGAGAACCAACCCAAGCTCGACCCGCACATGCGCGAGACGCTCCACATCCTCCACGACTACATCAAGTTGCTGGATCCCAAAAAACAAATCGCCGCAAAGGAGACTGCCGACGAATCTGAAGTCCGCTAACAGCGCGGTTCAATTCAAGACACCATCCGGATCGAGCGGGCCGCAAACCCGCTCGATTTGTTTTCGGATCCTGCCGTTGGTGGCGACGACGGCATAGACGTGCCTGCCCTTGCGGCGCGGCATTCGCCAAAACTCTCCTCCCGCACACTCAAGAATCAGCCCCCCCGCTGCGATATCCCACAAATTAACCCTCGACTCGATGTAGCCGTGGAACCGGCCACAGGCCACGTATGTCAACGCCAGCGTTGCTGACCCCATCATGCGAGGTTTTCGGATTTTCAACGCCAACTTGCTGAAGTACGGCATCATGTAATCCATCGTTTTTTTATCCTTGGCAAAGCCAATTACCAGCATGGCCTCTCTCAGCGGCCCGTCGTTTACCTGAATCCTCTTCCCGTTGAGCTTGGCCGCTTGGCCGCGAATCGCCGTCCAAAACTCGTCCACGAACGGATCGTACACGGCACCGATGATCGTCTCGTAACTCTCGCCATATTCATTCCGCTTGGCCAAGCGCCGCTGTAGCGCGATCGACACGCAGGCATGCGGGATGCCGTAGGCAAAATTCACCGTGCCGTCGATCGGATCGACCACCCATCGGATCTCCGTTTCGATGTCGCCGGAATTTTCCTCTTCACCGAGTATGGCAATTTCCGGATGCGCCCTGGTTAGCAACGACTCGATCTTGCGCTGGCAGCGCACGTCCAATTCCAGCTTAATGTCGCGCTGGGTGGCTTCGTTTATTTTTTTCGAGGCCAAGCGGTTGCGCCGCATGATCTCACCGGCGGCATGCGCCGCCTTCACGGCAGTCGCAAGTAGTTGTCTCTTTTCTTTAGCGGTCATTCAGTGGAAAGCTTGGCAATCGCCTCGTTGATTTGCCCATGCTTGGTTTGCCAATCGGCCAAGCGTTGTCGCTGCTCATCGAGCACTTCGGCGGGGGCACGCTCGGCGAAACTGGGGTTGTTGAGTTTCGACTCGACCTTGGCGATCTCTTTGTCGATTTTCTCCAGATCCTTGGCCAAGCGCTTGCGTTCGGCGTCAATGTCAATCAAGCCTTCCAGCGGCAAATACAAGTCACCAAAGGCCGAACCCACGCGCGGTGTCCCCTTGGGCACCTCCGAGCCAAGCGAAACCGACTCGGCGTTCAGCAGCACTTGCAGCACCTCAACCTCGTGGTCATCTGACTTGCCGCCGGGGCTGAATGTGTAATCGATTTTTTTGTTAAACGGTATGTTGTACGCGGCCCGAAGGTTTCGCCCCTCCGTCACCAAGTCGTGCTTCGCGGCGACAAGGCGTTCCACCGTGTCGTCCAGTCCGTAAAGCTCGTTGAACGAAGCGTCGAACGCCTTGGGCCAATTCGCCGTCATGATGGTCTTGCCGCCCTGCTCCACCGGCAGGTCCCCGGAGTACCCCACGCCGTGCCACAGTTCCTCGGTTATGAACGGCAGAAACGGATGAAACAACCGCAGCGTGTTGCCCATCACGAAGTCGACCACGGCAAGGACGTTGGCTTTGCGCGTCTCGTCTTTGCCGAAGAAAGTCGCCTTGCAGGATTCGATATACCAGTCGCAATACTCGCTCCAAAAAAAACGGTACAACGCCGCCGTCGCATCGGAGAAACGATACGCCTCAAGGGCAGCCGTCACATCGTCGATTGCTTGGCCAAGGCGCAGCAAAATCCACCGGTCATCACTGGTGAGTAGTTCCGGCCTTATTTCGCCCTCAGATTCGCCGCCCTGCATTTGGCGAAAGCGGCAGGCATTCCAAAGTTTGTTGCAAAAATTGCGGCCAAGCTCGACGTCTTTTTCGTCGAACAACACGTCGAGGCCAAGCGGCGCACTGCGCATCGTGCCAAAGCGCAGGGCATCCGCCCCGTACTTGGCGACCAGCTCCAGAGGATCGGGCGAGTTGCCAAGGCTCTTGGACATTTTCCGTCCTTTTTTGTCGCGAATGATGCCGGTGAAATAGACATTGCGGAACGGCAAATCGCCCCTCCACTCGTACCCAGCCATAATCATGCGGGCGACCCAGAAAAAGATAATGTCCGGCCCGGTAACGAGATCGGTTGTGGGATAAAATTTCTTGAGCGTCTCCGTCTCCTCCGGCCAACCCATTGTGGCAAATGGCCACAGCCACGAACTGCACCACGTGTCGAGCACGTCGGAGTCCTGTTCCCAGCCGTCGCCATCGGGTGCGTCGAGGCCGCAGTGGGTTTCTTCGCCGCGATACCACACCGGGATGCGGTGCCCCCACCAAAGCTGACGGCTGATACACCAATCCTGCAGACCGCCCATCCAGTAGTCGTAAGTCTTCGACCACCGCTCAGGGTAAAACTTCATCGCACCGTTGGCGACGCAGGCGCGGGCGGCGTCCTGGCTGGGGTATTTCAAAAACCACTGCTCAGAGAGACGCGGCTCGACCGGCACATCGGCCCGTTCGCTGAAGCCGACTTTGTTTTTGTAATCCTCCGCCTTGATGAGCGCGCCCAATTCTTCAAGCTTGGCCGCAGCGGCTTTGCGGGCCTCGAAGCGGTCCATGCCGGTCAACTCCTCGCCGGCCAAGTTGTTCATTTTTCCATCGGCGTTGATAACATCGATGACTTCCAACCCGTGCCGTTGGCCAATGTCGTAGTCGGCCTTGTCATGTGCGGGCGTAACCTTCAGCACACCGGTGCCGAACTCGATGTCAATGTGCTCGTCAGCAACGATTGGCAGGTGCGCTTGGTTTTCCACCGGCAACGGCCGCACTGCATGCTTGCCGACGAGATGGCCATAGCGAGGATCTTTCGGGTTCACCGCAATCCCGGTGTCGCCAGGAATGGTCTCCGGGCGCGTGGTGGCAATCTCGAGCCAAGTGCCCGGTTCCTCGACAACCTGCACTTTAAAATAATAGAGCTGGCTGTTTTGCTCCTTCATGATGACTTCCTCATCCGAGAGAGCCGTCAACGATTTCGGACACCAGTTTACCATCCGTTTGCCACGATAAATGAGCCCTTTTTTGTAGAGATCAACGAACACGCGTTGCACGCATTTCGTGTAATCTTCGTCCATCGTAAATCGCAGCCGTGACCAGTCGCAAGACGCGCCGAGCTTTTTCAATTGCTCAATAATGATGCCGCCGTGCTTCTCTTTCCACTCCCAAATATGCTCGAGCAGTTTCTCGCGGCCGAGATCGTCGCGATGCTTCATCACGCCCTCCTTGCGAAGCATGCGCTCCACGACATTTTGCGTGGCAATGCCTGCGTGGTCGGTACCCGGCAACCACAGCACCTCCTTGCCGTCCATGCGCGCCTTGCGGGCGAGGATGTCCTGGATGGTGTTGTTGAGCACATGCCCCATGTGCAGCATGCCGGTGACGTTGGGCGGCGGGATAACAATCGAGTACGCCGGTCGATCGTCGCTCACGCGTTCCGGCTTGGCCGCAAAACATGCGTTCTCCTCCCAGAAAGAGTACCACTTCGTTTCAACCGCCTGAGATTCGTAAACCTTGGAAATTTCTGACATGAACTTTGAGATTAACAGCCTGCGAAAGTCACTTTTTCAGCAGGCGAAACTCGATGCTGTCCAGCAAGGCCTGCAAACTGGCCTCGATGATATTTTCGTCCACGCCGACCGTGTGCCATCTCTCCTTGCCATCGGTGGACTCGATGAGCACGCGGGTCTTGGCCGCCGTGCCGGTGCCGCCGTTGAGTATGCGAACTTTGTAGTCGGTAAGTTTCACCCGCTTAAGCACGGGGTAAAACCCACGCAACGCATTCCGCAGCGCATGATCGAGCGCGTTCACCGGGCCATCACCATCGGCGACTGTGTGGGCCGTCTTGTCGCCGACACGCACCTTGACGGTGGCTTCGCAAACATGCTCGACACCATCCCCGTGCATGGAAACGTGAAATGCCTCAAGATGAAACGCCGGCTCCACCCGGCCAAGCGCCTTGCGAATCAGCAGTGCCAGTGACCCTTCCGCGCCCTCGTAATCGTAGCCGAGATGCTCCTGCTCCTTGACCTTGGCCAGGATGTCTTTCAACTGCGGCGTGTCGTTGTTGACGCGGATGCCCATTTCCTGGGCCTTCATCACAATGTTGCTGCGGCCGGCCAGGTCGCTCACGAGGATCCGGCGCTTGTTGCCCACAACAGCAGGGTCCGCGTGCTCGAAACTCTGCGCCACCTTTTGCACGGCATTCACATGCATGCCGCCCTTGTGCGCAAAGGCGGTTCCGCCCACCCACGGCTGGCGGCGGTCCGGCATCAGGTTGGCTATTTCATCCACGAAGCGTGACAGCTCCCGCAACTTACCGATGCTCGCCTTCGGGATCGTGCGTCTGGCCATCTTGAGCGAAATGTTTGGGATAGCGACGGTGAGGTTGCAGTTGCCGGTGCGTTCCCCATAGCCGTTTATGGTGCCCTGCACCTGTGTCGCGCCGGCATCCACGGCGACCAACGCGTTGGCCACGCCGAGCCCTATGTCGTTGTGCGTGTGAATGCCGACGTTGCAGGAAAGCCTCTCGCGAGCGGCGGCCGTGACGGCGGCCACTTCGCTCGGCAGCGAGCCGCCGTTGGTGTCGCACAGCACCACAAAATCCGCCCCGGCTTCCTCCGCCGCAAGCCAAGTCGCCATCGCGTAATCGGGGTCGTCTTTGTAGCCGTCGAGCGCGTGCTCGGCGTCGTAGATGACTTTTTTGCCTTTCTTTTTCAGGAACCGGATCGTGTCGCCGATCATTGCCAGATTTTCCTTCGGCGTCGTGCGCAACACCTCCTTCACATGCAGCAACCAAGTCTTGCCAAAAATAGTAACCACCGGAGTCTTTGCATCGACGAGCAACTTTACCTGCGGGTCGTCTTTGGCGGCAACTTTCTTTCGGCGCGTCGAGCCGAAAGCGGCGATTTGCGTGTTCTTCCATTTGCGCCTGGCTGCCTGTTTGAAAAATTCAATATCCTTTGGGTTACTCCCCGGCCAACCGCCCTCTATATAGTGCACACCAAAGGCATCGAGCTTTTCAGCGACACGCAGCTTGTCCGCCACCGAGAAACTCACACCCTCGCCCTGCGTGCCGTCACGCAGCGTTGTATCATAAATCTCAACCGAATTCTTCATCAAAACAGGCGGACTGCCCCGCCAAGGCCGGTAATTTCTACTGCCTGAAGCCAAGCGACACCAGCACCAAAAGCGCGCTTGGGCAAGTGCGGACGACTGGGACAGCCATCCCTACCTCGCGCTTGGCCAAGCGCTACAGTTCTCCCTCGAAACTCAACTGGCGAATCGCCTCGTACAAAACCAAAGCCACGCTGTTTGAAAGATTCAGGGATCGCGCTTTGTCATGAAACATCGGGATGCGCAGCCATAGATCCCCGGCTTCGCGGCAAAGCTGTTTCGGCAGCCCGGCGGTTTCCCTCCCAAATACCAGAAAATCACCACTCGAAAACCGGGCGTCGGAATAGCGCGTCGGCCCACCGGACTCGATAAACCACACCTTGGCCTCCGGTGGCGCCGAGTCGGTGAACGCATCCCAATTCGCCCACTTCTCCCAATCGACATGCTGCCAGTAATCCATTCCGGCACGTTTCAATTGGCGGTCACTCAACTCAAAACCAAGTGGCTCGATCAAGTGCAGCTTCGTTCGTGTCGCCGCACAAAGTCGCGCCACGTTGCCGGTGTTGGGGGGAATCTCCGGTTCGACCAAAACGACATTCAGCCCGCCACCCAAGCGACTCATCGCTTGGCCTTCCCTTTGCGGTAAAACACCTTCCACAAAACCAAACCGTGCGGCGGAGCCGTCACGCCAGCCCGGGAGCGATCGCACGATTTCAAAATATCGCGGACATCGCCCGGCTTCAGTTTGCCGGTTCCGACCTCGACCAGTGTCCCGACGATGCCCCGGCACATTTTATACAGAAAACCGTCGCCCTCG
>CAUZVJ010000070.1:0-9967 GCA_963583225.1 Verrucomicrobiia bacterium | reverse complement strand
GGAGTAGGCTTTGAAGATGTTGCCTTCGGGGATGACGCCGACGAGTTTCAAGTGATCCTCGGCGCTGACGACCGGGACGCTTTCGCCGACGAAGTCCTCCACTTTTTTCATCGCCGAAAAAATTGAGGTCATGTCGGTGAGCGTGAGTTGCTCGTGCTGCGCGAGGTCGCCGACCGGGGGATCGTCACCAGCTTGGGTGCGCCGGATTTTCAGCAACTCGGTGAGAGTGGCTTGGCCGAGGAAGATTTGTTGTGCGCTGACGATGTACGCCTCGGTTTGGTCGGCGGCGAGCAACTTGTCCACAACTTGGCTTGCCGGGGTGTCGTCGGTGACCTGCACGAAATCGTGCGTGACGTAGTCGCGGATGGTTTTTTGTTGAAGGACGACTTTGTCTTTGCCAAGCGAGAAATCGAAACCGCGCGCGAGCAGTTGCACGTCGAAGAGCGACCGGCCGAAAAGCCGCGAGCAGATGATGTTCGAGAACACGACACTGATGAGCACCGCTTTGGCTAAGTCGTAATTTTCGGTGAGCTCGAACACGACGAGGATGGTCGAGAGCGGCGCGCCGATGACGGCACTGGTCACCGCGCCCATGCCGCAGATCGCGTAAAACGAGAGGTTCAGCGAGCCGGGCACCATCGCCTCCAGCGCCAACCCGAACAGCGCGCCAAACGTCGCCCCGATGAACAGCGCCGGGCTGAACACGCCGCCGCCGAAACCCATCCCGAGGCAAAAGCCGGTCATAATCGATTTGCCGATGCACAACACGGCGAGCAGCAACAGCGCCTTGAGCACGAATTCTTTCGCACCGATGACCGAGTGCAGCGTGGTCATGCCGGTGATGTAATCGAGATTGCCGGCGCGCACCTGCTCGATGTTGAGCGTGGCCTTGGTGGTTTCGAGTCCGGCCCCGAGTAGCTCCGGCACGGCGAGGCAGACGAGGCCAAGCGCCAGCCCGGCCAAGGGCGGCTTGGCCCAGAGCGGCAGCTTGAGTTTGCCGGCGAGTTTGCCGGATAAAATCACGCCGCGCATGTAAAAGAGCGCCACCGCTGCGCCGACCAAGCCGACGAGCAGGAACGCGCCGTACTCGTAAGCGTGCTGGATGCTGACCTCGCCGACCTCAAGCAGGCGCGGTCGCTGGAACACTTCCGTGGCCATCACCATGCTGACATAGGCCGAAATCGTCACCGGCGCGAAGGCGCGGATTGAGTAATGGCGCAGGATGACTTCGTGCGCAAAAATGACACCGGCAATCGGTGCGTTGAACGCGGTCGAGATGGCGGACGACACACCGCACGCGACCGCGATGACGCCCAAGCGCCGGTGATCCGCCGTGACCTTGGCCAGGAGCGAGCCGATGAATGCGCCGAGACTGGCCAACGGGCCGTACATGCCGACCGACGCGCCGAAGCTGATCGAGGCGAAGTTTGTGAGCGTGGTCAGCAAGCCGGTGCGGACGGGGATTTTGCTGCTGCCAGTCTGCGCCGCGAAGATGACATCCGGGATGCCGTGCGGCCGGTTGCCTCGAAGGAGCATCAACAGGCCGCCCACGATCAAGCCACCCACGACCGGAGCCAACACCGTGAACCACGGGAGAAGGCTGGACACGCTGTCGTCCTCGCGCGCGTGGGGAGCAATCAGCAGCTTGCCGTTGATCCAAGCGATGCCCTCGACAAACGCCTCTGACGCGACCGACGCCATCAAGCCGATGAACGCCGCCAGCCCGAAGGAGATCAGGAAGCGTTGCGGAGCGTAGTTTTTGAGCCAGCCAGTCATGGGACTGCGGCCGCAGCGGCGGGTCCGTTTACGGCACGGGGAGTTCGTCTAGGATTTTTTGGATGATGGTTTCGGAGTTTTTCTCCTCGGCCTCGGCCTCGAAGGTGACGGAGACGCGGTGGCGCAGGACGTCCTGTGCGATGCTCTTCACGTCCTGCGGCGTGACGAAACCGCGGCCGCGCAGGAAGGCGTGCGCCTTGGCCGTGAGTGTGAGGGCGATGGTGGCGCGCGGCGAGGCGCCGAGCTGGATAAAATCGGCGACGTCGATGCTGTAACGTTCCGGTTCGCGCGTGCAGCAGACCATGTCGACGATGTAGTCCTTGACCTTGTCGTCGATGTAAATGTGGTTGATGACTTCACGCGCCTTGAGGATGTCTTCGATGGTGACGACCTGCTGCGTCTCCGGCGCGGCGTCGGTGCGGCCCATGAGGTCGAGGATCTGGCGTTCCTCGTCGCGATCCGGATGGGTGATTTTCACCTTGAGCATGAACCGGTCGATCTGCGCCTCAGGCAATGGGTAGGTGCCTTCCTGGTCGATCGGGTTTTGCGTGGCCATCACGAGGAACGGTTCGGGCAGCGGATACGTTTTGTCGCCGATGGTGACCTGTCGCTCCTGCATGGCCTCGAGCAGGGCGCTCTGCACCTTGGCCGGGGCGCGGTTGATCTCGTCGGCCAACACGAGGTTGGCGAACACCGGGCCTTGCCGTGTGCTGAAGCCGCCGGATTGCGGGTTGTAAATCTGTGTGCCGACAACGTCGGCCGGGAGCATGTCCGGCGTGAACTGCAGCCGCGCGAAATGGGCGTCCATGCAGTTGGCGAGCGACTTGATCGATAGCGTCTTGGCGAGGCCCGGTACGCCCTCAAGCAGCACGTGGCCGTTGGCCAGCAGGCCGATGATCAGCCGCTCGACGAGCATTTTCTGCCCGACAACGACCTTGCCCATTTCCCCCAGCAACGGTTGGACGAAGGCGCTGGCGCGCTCAACTTCCTCGTTGATAGCTGTGATCCCTGCGTTCATGGGCGGCGGAGTATCTGCATTTTTTGAAATTAAAACAAGGTGCGGGCGCGCTCGATGTCGCGCGAAATCTGTGCGGCCAATTCGTCGGTCGAGTCGAACCGCTGCTCGTCGCGCAATGGCTCCACGAACTCGATCTCCATCGCCTGTCCGTACAGGTCGGCGTCGAAGTCGAGCAGGTGCGCCTCAACTTGCAGCGTCGGCTCGGGCTTGGCCAAGGTGGGGCGCAGGCCGATGTTGAGCACGGCACGATGCGTCGCTTGGCCAAGCCGGGCGTGCACGGCATAGACGCCGTTCGGCGGCAGGGCCAAGCCGTCGATGTCGAGGTTGGCGGTCGGGAAACCTAGTTCGCGGCCGCGGCGGTCGCCCTCGATGACGGTGCTCTCGATGGCGAACGTGCGGCCGAGCATTTGCCCGGCGTCGTCGAGGCGGCCATCGCGCACGGCGGCTCGGATGCGTGTGCTGCTCACCGCTTGGCCGTCGAGCGACACGGCTGCAAGTCCGTGCACGTGGAAGCCAAGCGCTTGGCCAAGCGTGCGGAGCAACTTGACATCGCCATCGCGCCGGTGGCCGAAAGTGAAATTTGCGCCGACACAAATGCTGTGGATCGCACCGAAGCCATCGGCCAACTCGCGGACGAATTCCGCGCCGGGCTTGCGGCAGAACGCCTCGTCGAACTCGATGACCAGCGCGGCGTCGATGCCGAGCGACTCGATGGCGCGGAGCCGTTGGGCGCGGGTTTGCAGCAGGGCGGGGGCGCGGTCGGGTGCGATGACGCTGGTCGGGTGCCGGTCGAACGTCACGGCTACGGACAGGGCCTCGTGTTGGTGGCTGTCCTGGATGGCCTGCCGCAGAACCTGCTGGTGGCCAAGGTGCACGCCGTCGAACATGCCGATGGCGAGGCAGGCCTTGCGCTCGCTGTTGGCCAAGTCGCCGGGTTGGTGGATGAGTTTCACGATTCGGCGGCGGCGGAGAGTTGGAGCATCGGCACGACGCGCTTGGCCAGGTCGTCCGGCGAAAGCGTTGTGAGTTCCTCGAGTTGGGTGGCATCGCCGACCTTGAATTTGCCGGAGACGGTGCGCCGCAGTCCGGCCAAGTGCGCGCCGCAGCCAAGCGCTTGGCCAAGGTCATGCGCCAGTGTGCGGACGTAGGTGCCCTTGGTGCAGGCGATTTTAAACCAGGCGAGCGGCGGCTCGTATTCGGTGATCTGAAATTTGTAGAGGTGGATGAAGCGTTTTTTGCGTTCAACCTCCATGCCTTTGCGGGCGAGTTTGTACAGTGGCGTGCCGTTGATCTTAATGGCGCTGACCATCGGCGGCAGTTGCAGTTGGTCGCCGAGAAAGTCGTTGGCCTTTTCTTGCAACGCCTCGAGGGTGAGGCCGGGCACCGGTCTGGCTTCGTCGGTCTCGCCCTCGGCGTCGTAGGTGTTGGTCGTCTCGCCGAGCTTCATCGAGCCGACGTAAACCTTGTCGTCGGACATCATTTTCTCGGAGAGCTTGGTTGCCTTGCCGAGCACAAGGACGAGCAGGCCGGTGGCGGCCGGGTCGAGCGTGCCGCAGTGGCCGACTTTTTTGATGCGGTAACATTGCCGCACGGTATCGACGATGTCGTGCGAGGTCGGGCCGGCCGGCTTGTCGATGAGGAGCGCGCCGTCCAGTGCGTTGAACTCCTTCATGCTCATGACGGGCGCGCGTCGAGTGCCTTGCGAATGGCGGCGACGACGCGGCGCTGAATGCCCATCGGCTTGCCGGGGATGCGTGCGCCGGCCGCAGCCGGGTGGCCGCCACCGCCGAACAGCCCGGCGATGTCGCTGACGTTCACGTTTTTGTCCTTGGAGCGGAGGCTGATGCGGGTCAGCTCCGGCTCGAGTTCCTCGAAGACACAGGCGACGACGACCGGCTCGATGGCACGGACGTGGTCGATCAGCCCCTCCGTGTCGCTGGCGGTGGCACCGGTGCGGGAGAAGTCTTCCTGCTTCAGCCAAAAGTAGGCAATCTGGTTGTTGTGCGTGAGGCGAAAATTGTTGTAAACGCGCTTGAGTAACTTGACGCGTGAGAGGGGGTACGACTGGTAAACCTCGTCGCAGACAGTGGCGAGGTCGGCGCCTTTTTTGACGAGGTCGCCGGCGGCGTAGTAGGTCTCGGGAAGCGTGCTCGGATATTGGAATGAGCCGGTGTCGGTCGAGATGGCGGTGAACAGGCAGTCGGCGATTCGCGGTGTGATTTTCCAGCCGGCCTTTTTGATTAACTGATAGACCAGCTCGCCGCTGGAGGGCTCCTTGCTGGCGATCCAGTTCACGTCGCCGAAGCGGGTGTTGCTGGCGTGGTGGTCGATGTTGATGAGCGTTTTGCGGTTGGTGATGTGCTCCTGCGCGGTGCCGAGGCGCTCGATGCTGGCCGAGTCCACGGCGATGACGCAGTCGAACTGGCGCTTGATCGGCCTCGGCGACTGGATGAGTTGTTCCGGATCGAGAAACTGCAGTTTGGCGGGAACGGGGTCCTGATTCCAGCAGATGACCTCCTTGCCTTGGTCGAGCAATGCCAGCGCGAGGCCAAGCGTCGAGCCGATGCAATCGCCATCCGGCCGCATGTGGCTGCAGACCGCGATGGTGTGACTCTCGCCGATAATCCCGAGGATTTGGTCAATCGTTTTCAAACGGGTCTTCTTCATTCTCGACGTCGGGCAAGGGCGATTTTTTGTTCAGCTCATCCAAAATGTGGAGCACTCGGTCGCCCCGGTTATGGGCATCGTCCATGACAAATTTCAACCGTGGGGTGTAGCGAAGCTCGACCGCTTGGCCAAGCTGGCCCTGGATTTTGCCGGCCGCCTTGCGGACGGCGCGGAACGCCTTGTGTTGGCCCTTCACATCGCCGATTGAGGAGACAAAAACCGTGGCGGAGTGGAGGTCGTTTGAGACGCCGACCTCGCTGACGCTGATAAGGCCAAGCTCGACTGGGAACTCGCGCCGGAAAATCTCGTTGAGTTCCCGCTTGAGCAACTCTCGCACACGCTTGTTGCGCAGGTTTGGCATAGTCGGCGAGGGGTGAGTTTACAGCTTTTGGGCGACCTTCTCCTGCATGTAGCACTCGACGATGTCGCCCTCCTTAAAGTCGTTGAAGCCGTCGAGCCGAATGCCGCACTCCATGCCGGAGCGCACCTCGTTGACCTCGTCCTTGAAGCGCTTGAGCGTGTGGGAGATGCCCTCGTACACCAGGTCGCCCTTGCGGATGACACGCATCTTGCCGCGCACAATCTTGCCACTGGTGACGGCGCAACCGGCGACGTTGCCGCCTTTGCTGAGCTCGAAAATTTTGCGCACTTCCGCTTGGCCGGTGACGACGTCTTTCAGCGTAGGATCGAGCAGTCCGGCCATGGCTTCCTTCACCTCGTCGATCAACTCGTAAATGATGGCGTAAAGTTTGATCTCGACCCCTTCGCGCTTGGCCACGTCGCCGACGCCGGTGTCGATCTTGGAGTGGAACCCAAGGACGACCGCGTTCGAGGCGCTGGCCAATGTGGCGTCGGACTCGGTGATGGAGCCAACGCCGGAGTGGATCACTTCGGTCTTCACCTTGTCCGTCTCAATCTTGTTGATGGAATCGACAATGGCTTCGACCGAGCCTTGCGTGTCGGCTTTGATGATGAGTTTCAGCACCTTGTCCGAGTTCGCCTCCATGCGGCTGAACAACGTCGCGAGAGTCATCTTGCGTTTGCGTGCCGAGGCTTCGTCGCGCTGCTTCGCGTCGCGTTCTTCGCAGACAGAGCGGGCCTCTTTTTCGTTGGGCAAAATGTTGAACTCCGCGCCGGCTGCGGGCACGCCGTTCAGGCCGAGCACCTTCACGGCAGAGGAGGGCCCGGCTTCCTTGATGCGTTTGCCCTCGTGATCCACCAGCGCGCGCACCTTGCCGAAGTGGTTGCCGCAAACCATCACGTCGCCGACTTTCAGCGTGCCTTTGCGGACGAGCAAAGTGGCCGTCGGGCCGCCGGCTTCCAAGCCGGACTCAACGACGTTGCCGACGGCTTTGCGATTGGGGTTGGCTTTGAGTTCGAGAATTTCGGCCTGCAGCAAAACCATCCCGAGCAGCTTATCGACATTCGTGTTTTTCAGCGCGGAGACATCGACGAAAATGGTCTGCCCGCCCCACTCCTCGCAGACGAGGCCTTTTTCCTGCAACTGCGTGCGGGCCATCATCGGGTTAGCGGCCGGGTGGTCGATTTTGTTGACGGCCACGATGATTGGCGCCTCGGCGGCCTGCGCGTGGCTGAGGGCTTCCATCGTCTGCGGCATGACTCCGTCGTCCGCCCCGACAACGAGGATGACGATGTCGGTGACGTTGGCACCGCGGGCGCGCATGGCACTGAACGCGGCGTGGCCCGGCGTGTCGAGGAAGGTGATCTGCTCCAGCTTTTTCGGATGGTCGGGGTGCGGGACGTTGATGGTGTAGGCACCGATGTGCTGGGTGATGCCGCCGGCCTCCCCGGCGGTGACGTTCGAGTGGCGGATGCCGTCGAGCAGCGTCGTCTTGCCGTGATCCACGTGGCCCATGATGGTGACCACCGGGGCGCGGGGCAGCAATTCCTCCTCTTTGTCGTCGGCGTCGAGAACGACCTTTTTCTTGGTGGAAGTCTTGACGAGTCCGGCACCGCGCTCACGGCGTTCAAGCCGGAAGCGGAAACCGTTCTTGGCGCAGATTTCGCGGGCGACCGGTTCCTCGATGGATTGGTTGATGTTGGCGAAGACATTGAGCGACATCAGGTCGGCGATCAACTGGAACGGCTTGCGCTTCATCTCCTCGGCGAGGTCGCGGACGATGATCGGCGGCTTCATGGCGATCAACGGGCCATCGGCCGGGGCCTCGTACTTCAGCTTGCGCGGGTCGCCCGCAGGCGCCGGAGTTGCCTGGCCGGCTTCCGGGGTCTTGGCTGGTTTCTTTTCCGCCTTGTCCTTTTTCGTTTTGCGTTCGCGCGCCGCCGGGCGGACCGGCATGTTGCCCAGCTCGATAAAGCCCACTTTTTTGCCGAGGTCGCTCGGTTCCTCCTCTTCCGGTTCCTCGGCGGTGTCCTGAGCCTCTTCCGGTTCGGGGCCTGCCTCGGCTTCTTCTTCCGGTTCGGGTTCCTCGGCGGGAGCGGTGATGATCACCGGCTCGGCGGCGACCGGGGCCTCCTCGGGCTCGGGCTCGGGTTCCTGGGTGCCGGCGATTTGTTCCTCGAGGTACTCGGCGGTGATCTTGTCGAGTGTGCTTGAGGCAACCTTCGCGTTGGTGATCCCCAACTCCTTGGCCTTGGCCAGGACATCCTTGCTGGGAATCCCTGCCTTTTTGGCAATCTCGTAAATGCGAACGGGCATAAAAAATCGTCTGCTTCCGCTTGGCCAAGGGGGACGTGCCGCTTGGCCAAGCGGCGGGGCAATGTCCCCGGTTACTCGGCCTCCTCCGTCGGGGCTGCTTCTTCGGCGGTTTCGGGCTCGGGGGCTGTGTCCTCTTCGGGTTCGGCGGCGGTTTCAGGGGGAGTCTCCCCTATCAACGGGTTGCTGCTCGATCCTGCGCGGCGTTCTTTCTCTGCGCGGGCGGCGGCCAGGACCGACTGGGCGTGGTCCGCGAGGCCCGGGATATCCGCGAGGTCTCCAGCCTCGACGCCGATCAAGGCATCCACTGTCAGCAGACCGGCATGGACGAGGGCGTCGGCCTGCTCCTTCTCAATGCCGGGGATGGCGGCCAATGCGTCAACGGCTCCGGCGACCTGTTCCTCAAACCCGATGCGGACCTCTTCCTCCGGGTCGATGTCGATCTGCCAACCGGTGAGTAAGCTGGTGAGGCGGGCGTTCTGGCCTCGGCGCCCGATAGCCAGCGAGAGTTGATCGGGGTCCACCAGGATGTGGGCCCTTTTTCTGTCCTGCTCAATCTCTATCCGCTTGAGTTGGGCCGGGGCGAGGGAGTTGGTCACGTAGGTCTCGATGTCTGTATCCCAGCGGATGATGTCAATTTTCTCGTTGTTGAGTTCCCGGACGATATTTTTCACCCGTTGTCCGCGAAGCCCGACGCAAGCGCCGACCGGATCGACTTTTTCATCCTTCGAGTGCACCGCAAGCTTGGTGCGAAAGCCCGGCTCCCGGGCAATGGCCATGACCTCGATCGTGCCGTCGTTGATCTCGGAGACTTCGAGTTGAAACAGCTTGAGCACAAAGTCGGAGTCCCTTCGGGAGAGGATGATTTCAGAATTGCTGTCTGAGCCCTGCACGGCTTTTACCAGACACCGGATGCGTTCGCCCCGCTGGTATTCCTCAGTGGGCACACGCTCGCGGTTGGGCAGCAGGGCCTCAAATTTGCCCAAGTCAACAAGGACATCCGAGCGGTCGAATCCCCGAACCTCGCCGCTGACGATGTCCCCGATGCGGTCTTGGAACTCGGTGTAAATCAACGCCTTCTCCGCCCGGCGAATGGCCTGCATCAGCGCTTGCTTGGCATTCTGCGAGGCGATCCGGCCAAAGTTTTTCGGAGTGACCTCGACTTCAAGTTCCTCACCCAATTGAGCGTCCGACTTGTGTCGTTGCGCAGACTTCAGGCTGATTTCGCTTTGTTTGTCCGTGACCGTCTCGACCACGATCAGGGAGGCGAAGGCGCGGATGTCTCCGTCCTTGCGGTCGATTTCACACCGCAGCTCTCTCGCAGGGCCGACCGCCCGCTTGGCAGCCGAGACCATTGCATCCTCGACAGCGCTGATAAGAATCTCCCGATCGAGGCCCTTTTCGCGCTCCCAATACTCCATGCTGGCTATAAATTCCGCATTCATCGTTATCGTCTTTCGACAAGCCCTAAACCGTTCGTACCGAACAAAAAAGCCGGAAGATTGCTCCCCGACTTCACTCGTCCGACACAGAGTTGACTGACCATGCTGACACCCAGAGGCGGCAACCGGCTTCAAGCTAGTCGCTCGCCCCGAGCAGCGTCAAGCGCAAAAGACTGTCCGGATTGGGTGCTTTTTTTGGTTTTTGGGCAAAAACGACCGGTCGGGCACGAATTTGGGTTTCCCGGCCGCTTGCCTGCGGGTAGCTTGCGGGAGGAGTGGCGGAAGATCGACCGAAGGAGGCTTGGCAGCCGTTGACATTCGGCGGCGTAGCCCGGTTCGCCGTGGCCAGTAGCTGGCGGTTATTGGTGGTGGAACTGTTCTTCGCCCTGA
>CAUZVJ010000069.1:0-9981 GCA_963583225.1 Verrucomicrobiia bacterium | reverse complement strand
TGGACTCGCCGGACTCCATGGGTTCGTTGCAGTTTCACGCAACGTACGACGACGGCTTTGCCATTTGGATCAACGGATTCGAACTGGCCCGCGTCGGGCTACCGGCCGGTGAACTGCCGTTCAACGGCAGGGCCAGCGAGTCGGATTTCGCACCGAGGGAGTGGAGCGCTGTCATCCCGGCCGCGAAAATCCCGTCGCTTGCGACCGGAAAAAACATTGTGGCGGTTCACCTGTTCAACACGCGTCCGGACAGCACCGACCTGTTTTTCGACCTGTCGCTCACCTCAAGCCAATCTACTGATGCCGACTCGGACAAGCTCCCCGACGAATGGGAGCAGCGCGTGGTCCGTGCCAAGCCCGGGGATGCCGTGTCGAATATCGGTGATGTCCTGCCAAGCGATGATTTTGACGGAGACGGCTTGGCCAACCGCTGGGAACTCGCAGCGGGAACGGATCCGGTGAACCCGTTCAGCGCGATCCGGCTCAAGGCGGAGCGCGGCCGTGATGGAACCCCCCAACTCCAGTGGCAAGCCAAGCCCCATCGGGTGTACCAACTTCAGGGCAAACGCCGCTTGGCCGCCGACACGCCTTGGGAAACGTTGCAGCAGTTCCAGCCGGTTTTCGCCCCGACCGGGGAAAACAGGGTGACCCCCTTGGATCACTTTCAATCGCGGTCAGGTTTTTTCAGGTTGCGCCTCGTTGGGGATCAGTAGCGGCACGGCATGGAAATATTTCATCAAACAAAACTGGGAACCGGTCTGCGCGCCGTGTCGTTGAACACTCGCTTGGCCAAGCGGGCCGTGCTGGCCACCGCTGGCTGGATTGCCGCTTGGCCGTTGTTCGGTGGTGTGGTGATCAATGAAATCCATTATCACCCCGCGTCCGAGGATGTCCGCGAGGAGTTTGTGGAACTCCACAACACCGGCGATCAAGCGGTCAACCTTGAGAGCTGGTCGCTGCGCCGCGGAGTGCGGTTTGACTTCCCAAAAGCAACCGTGCCGCCGCATGGCTATCTCGTCGTTGCGGCAGACGCGGCCGTCTTCGCGGCCAAGCACCCCGGCGTACAACCGATCGTTGGCGGCTGGGATGGCGTGCTGAGCAACCGGGGGGAGACGCTCCGACTCGAGGATGCCAACGGCAAAACAGTCGACTCCGTTTCGTACGCCGATGAGGGAGAGTGGGCCGTCCGGCAGCGAGGGCTGCCCCACTACAAACACCGAGGCTGGGATTGGCTGGCGGAACATGACGGCGGAGGCAAATCCCTCGAGCTTGTGAACCCGGGCCTCTCCAACAAGCACGGGCAAAACTGGGCTGCCAGCACCGTGGAGGAGGGCACGCCGGGGGCGGTCAATTCCGTGTTCAACGCGGATGCGGCGCCGATGATTCTCGAGGTCCGCCACTCCCCCGTCGTGCCGCAATCCTCGAGCCGGGTGCGCATCACCGCGAGACTGGTTGACGAACAGAAAACCGGACTGGCCGCCGATCTGTTTTACCGGCCGGACTCGGCGGAGGATTACCAAGTGGCGTCCCTGCTCGATGACGGGGCGCACGGGGATGGGCTGGCCGGTGACGGTTTGTTTGGCCAATCCATCCCGGTGTTTCCGGATGGCACGGTCGTTGAGTTTTATGTCCGCGCAAGGGATGCGCAGAACCACTCCAGGACTTACCCGGCGGTTTCCGTCCCGGAGGACGCTCCCCGGGCGAACCTGCTTTACCAGGTGGACGACTCGACTGCAGACGACTCCCTCCCCTTTTACCGGATCATCATGACGCAAACGGAAAGGGACTACTTCCTCAAGATGGTGAACAACTCAACCGGCCGCTTCAGCGCCGCGCGAATGAATGCCACCTTCGTCTCCCGGATGAGCGGCAAACAGGAAATCCGCTACCTTGCGGATATCCGAAACCGCGGCAACGGGAGCCGCTGGAAAACACCAAACAACTTCAGGGTGGATTTCCCCAGTGACGCCCCCTGGCACGACGTTGAAAAAATCAACCTCAACGCGCAGCATCCGCACATCCAGCTTCTCGGCAGCGCGCTGTGCCAGCAGGCGGGTGTGATGATGGCTCGCTCGCGTCTGGTTCGCGTCCGCCTGAACGGCGCCGACTCCGCCGTGGCCGGATACCCCATGTACGGAATGTACGCGCACAACGACGTGGTGGACGGCGACTTTGCGGATTTCCACAACCTGGGTCCCGTGAACATTTACCGCACGGTGCGAACCGGAACCATGGAGGCCGACTTCGCCTACTTGGGCGAAAACCCCAATCTGTACCGGCAGGTTTATTTCAAGGAAACCAACGCCGCCGAGGACGACTGGCGGGACTTGATCCAGCTTTGCCAACTCCTGACGGAAATCCCGGACGACGAGTTCGTCGCCTCCGTTGAGGAGTCGCTCGACGTGGACAACTGGCTGCGCTTTTTTGCCATCAACACGTTTTTCGACAACCGCGAAACCGGGCTAGGCAACGGGATCGGGGACGACTTCATCCATTTCAGGGACTTGTCCAGCGACCGGCATGTCCTTGCCCCGTACGACCTTGACACCATCCTGGGCCGGGGTGACACAGCCGGAGACCCCAAGGCCGGGCTTTTCCGGGCCGCCGAGCCGGCAAACGCCAGCGGTCACTTGACCCAGCCGGCCCAGGTGGCCCGTTTCCTGAAACACCCGGCGTTCGTGCCGCGTTACTTCGCCGAGTTGCAGAGGCAGGCAGACACCGTTTTTTCGGAGGATCAATTTCCCGCGTTCGTCGAGCATGTACTGGGAGGCTTGGCGGATGAATCGGAAATCCAGCGGTTGAACAGTTTTGCTGCGGCCCGGCGCGAGTTCATCCTGTCGGAAATCCCAGAGGCGCTGACTCTCTCGACCGCCCTCCCGGTCAAGCTGGGGCTTCGCGTCTCGGAGACCCCTTGGGTCGCCCTAGAGGGCCGCGCAAACGCCCTGGCCACCCGCTCGGTCACGGTGAATGGCATCCCGGCAGCCTGGTCGGCTTGGGAGGCCACGTGGCAAGCCGATGCCGTCGCGTTGCAGCCGGGGCTCAACCACCTCTCCGTGAGAACCTTCGATGCGAGCCACAACGAGTTGGATCGCCTCGACTTCACGGTCTGGCACGAGACCGGCGCGCACCAGCCAGTCAACGCGAACATCACGGTGGACACGGTTTTGTCCGCCGCCGGTGGGCCGTGGTTTTTCCCCGGCAAAACGATCGTTCAAAAACAGGCGGCGCTCTCGATTGAAGCCGGGGCCATGGTGTATTTCGGGGCGGACGCCCAGCTCGAGGTTCGGGGCCGGTTGACGATCAGCGGAGACCCCGACCGGCCGGCCACCCTGACCACTCCCCCCGGCACGAGTCATCGATGGCACGGTATTCGGTGGATCGACTCCACCCAGCCAAACAAGTTATCCCACGTGAACATCTCTTTCGTCGCTGCCGACACCGCCGCGATGCGCGTCGAGAACTCCCGGCTCGAGTTGTCCGGTGTTGCCTTCCGGGATCTGCTTGGCTCCGCGCTCGGGTTTTCAAACTCCGCGCTGGTTGCTAGCGACTGTTCGTTCGAGGTGTCCGCGACAAGTGCCGGGGCAGCGGTGCCCATCGTGACCGGGAGCGGCTTCGCCGGTGACAATCCTGTCGTCTTTCGCGGCAACCGGTTTTCCGCAATTGACCGGGCGGCCCCTGTGTTTGTGTTCGATGGCCAAGGCCAACTCGGCGGTTGGTTTGAGCTGCGCGGCAACCGGTTTTCCGGGGGTGCCCGGGGGGCACTCGAGTTGTCCGGCTGCAACAGCTTCCTGTGGGAAAACCGGTTCCAGAATTTCCGCCACCCGGAATCACCGGCCAAGCGCACGGCGGTGGTTTCCATCAACGGCATTTCGGCTGGCGCTTGGCCAAGCGCGGTGCTGGCCCACAACCGGCTTGGCCAAGCGGACGTTGCGCTGCGTCTCGCGGGCCGCGTGTCGCTGGCGGCGCACAACAACCGGTTCTCCAACTGCGCCGTCCGCATTGCAGAGTTTGTCGGCGTTCCCGATGCCGGCAAAAATGTCTGGACGAACAATCTGTTCGACCGTTGCGCGGCGCTGTTCCATCCCGGCGCAGTCGGCGACGTCACGCACGGCCTGTTCGCGCAGACGCCTTTCCGGCCGGGCGACGGAAACATTGAGGCCACACCCACCGCAGCTGCCGGGATGGGGCTGTTCGGCGGCGACATCGGCCCCGGTGGCGGGCGGCTTCTTCTCGCCGGCGCTCCGGTCTCCCCCACGCCCAACCGAGACGAGGCGCTCACTGTTTGGGGGCCGGGCCTGACGCATTACCGGTTTCGGCTGGACGGCGGGCAGTTCGGCACGCCGAAACCGATCGCCGAGCCGCTCATTCTCTCAGTCCCGGCGGAGGGGCAGCACACGCTTGAAGTCATTGGGCGGGACGCCGCCGGTGAGTGGATGTCCTTGCCGCATGTGATGACGTGGGCGGTCTCCGGAGAGGCGTCGCCGCTGCTGATCAGCGAAGTCATGGCGGTGAGCGGCGACTGGGTCGAGATCCGCAACCGCAGCCGCTTCAGCGTGAATCTTTCCGGCATGAGCCTCACGGACGACCCGGACTCGCCGGCAAAGTTTGTGTTCCCCGAAGGCGCAGAACTTGAGGCCGGCGGGTTGCTGGTCGTTGCCGCGGAGAACTGGGAGGCACCCGGCTGGAGCCTTGGTTTTTCACTGGGCGACAGCGGCGAATCGGTCGTGCTGTTTGACCTGCCTGCGCGGGGAGGCCGGCTGCTGGATGCCGTGGTGTTCGGCCCGCAAATCCCCGGCCACTCCATCGCCCGCCTTCCGGGTGGCTGGGCGCTGGCATCCCCCACTCCCGGCAAACCCAACCGGCCTGCCCCGGTCGGAACCGCCTCGGCACTCAGGATCAACGAGTGGCTGGCCAAGGGTTCCGGCCCCGGCAACGACGATTTCGTGGAGCTGTTCAACGACTCACCCCTGCCGGTGGCGTTGCGGGATTTGTCCCTCACCGACCGGCCCCTGCGGCAGACGAGCCACTGGTTGTTCCCCGCCCTCTCCTTCATCGCCGCCGGGGAGGCCTTGGCCTTCCGGGCCAGCGGCGGGGCGCAGCGGCTCGGGTTTCAACTGTCATCCGACCAGGGGCTGATCGCGTTGTTTGACGCCGATGGAGCGCTGATCGATCAGGTCTGGTACGCCCCGCAAATGCCGGGCGCGTCCATGGGCCGCGTGCCCGACGGTGCCGCCGCGATCGAGGCGTTGCTGCTCCCCAGCCCCGGCTCGCTCAACCCCAAAAAGTCGGTCATCAACCCGGTGCCAACCGAGTTGACCCTCATCGAGATGGCCAGCCAATGGAGCTACCATCAGGACGCCGCCGCGCCGCCGGCGGCCTGGCTTGAGCCCGGCTTTGACGATGCCGCTTGGCCAAGCGGCAAGGCGCTCCTGGCCAAAGAGTCCAGCCCGATGCCGGCTCCGCTGAACACGCCGCTCGCGCTTGGCCCGAGGACGTTTTATTTCCGCACCCGGTTTGAGTGGAACGGGGAAGCTCCGCCGACCCGCCTGCAGCTTTGGGCGGTGGTCGATGACGGCGCGATCCTCTATCTCAACGGCAAAGAGGCGCTGCGGCTCGGCATGCCCCCGGACATCGCGCCGCACCACGAAATGTTGGCCGGCAGGAACATCATCAACGCCACGCTCGAGGGGCCGTTCACGATCGACACCGCGCTGCTCAAGCCGGGCGAAAACCTGCTCGCCGCCGAGGTGCACCAAGTCAGCGGAAACAGCAGCGACATCGTGTTCGGCCTGCGGCTCGAGGCAAAAACTGCGTCGGCCGGCGGGGCTCCGGGACTCGTCATCAGCGAACTGCTGGCCGACAACCGCTCCTTCACGAGCGCGCGCGGCGGCTATCCCGACTGGGTGGAACTTTACAACCCGCACCCCGACCCCATCAACCTGTCCGGCATGGGACTGAGCGACTCCCCCGATTCCCCCCACCGCTTCGTCTTTCCCGAGGGCAGCGTCATCGCTTCCGGCGGCTACGCCGTGGTCGAGTGCAATCCCGACAAACCGGCTTCCGCCGCCAACACCGGCTTTGGCCTCAAGGCATCCGGCGACGCGATTTACCTGCACGATGCACAGGCGCGCGGCGGGGCGCTGCTCGACGGCATCGTGTTCGGTTTCCAATCCCCGGACTTGGCGCTCGGGCGCAACCCCCTGGCCGCCGGGGTGTGGTCGCCCGGTGAACCGACCCCGGGAGCCGCCAATAAGCCGCTCTCCACCGGCGACCCCGCACAACTCCGCATCAACGAGTGGATGGCCAACCCACAAAAGGGAGATGACTGGTTTGAGCTCCACAACCCAACCGGCCAGCCGATCGCCCTTGGCGGGTTCTTCCTCTCCGACGACCCCGCCAAACCGACGCTTCATCGCCTGCCCGCCCACTGCTTCATCGGCGGCGGCTATTTTGCATTCCAAAAAATCATTGCCGACGCCCGTGCCAGGCGCGGTGCCGACCACGCCTCATTCAAGCTTCGCGCCAGCGGAGAGAGCATCGCCCTCCGCGATCCCGACGGCCGCCTGATTGACGAAGTGGCGTTCAGCCGCCAATCCAAGGCTGTCTCCGAGGGACGCTTCCCCGACGGGGCCGACACGCTTGCCCGCTTCCCGACCCTCGATACCCCCGGCGCTCCCAACCGCCTCGACTTAAATCTCAATGGCCTGCCGGACGACTGGGAGAGCGCACACGGTCTGGCCCCCGACGCCGCCCTGCTCGATCCCGATGGCGATGGCCTGACCAATCTTGCGGAATATTTTGCGGGCACCGACCCGGCGGACGCAGCGAGCCACCTCGCCTTGGAATCGATCACCGTCACCGGCGACACCGTCCTCGTCGAGTTCATGGCACACGCCGGGATCGCCTACCGGCTGCAGGCCCGAGACGACTTGGCCAAGGGCAAGTGGAGCACCGTCGGCCGGCTAGACCCGAGACCGACCTCCGGCCTCGTCAGACTCCCCGAGTTCCTGCCCGGCTCGCAGCAAACCCGCTACTATCGCATTGAGGTTCGCGAACCGTGATCAGCGGTCGCGCAGCAGCCACATCTTCAGCGTGCGGCTGACGAGTGCCGGCTTGTCGTGGTGCACAAAGTGGCCCGCGCCCGGGATCGTCACCAGCGTCAGGTCGCCGTCGAGCCATTCCCACGTGCGGTTGAGCGCGCCGTGCAACAGCGCCTTGTCGTCTAGGCCGTGGATGAGCAGCACCGGTATTTTCAGGCGCACCGGATCCGACGTGTCCTCCTCGTACGGCGGACGAGGGTAGTTGCGCTTGTAATAATTCAACATCGCCTCGAAGTCGGAACGCTTCATCGCCTCGATGTATTTTGCGCGCTTGGCCTCGCCCTTCACCCAGCCGGCTAAGCGCTCTGCAGTCAGCAGCTTGTGCGCGCCCGGCAGTTGAAACGCCCGCGCGTATTGGCTGTTGCGCTGCTGGTCGGGGTTGTTGGCCAGTTCGCGGTTCAGCCCTTTAGGGTGCGGCAAGTTCAGCACAGCCAAGCGGTCAGTCATCTCCGGTTTGCTCATGGCAAAGCTCCACGCCACCATGCCGCCCCAATCGTGCCCGACGATCACCGCCTTCTTTTCGCCCATGTCACGGATCACCGCCGCAACGTCGGAAACCAGTTTCGGGATGGCGTAATTGTCGAGGCCCTTGGGTTTGTCGCTGCGGTTGTAGCCACGCAGATCCATCGCCGCCACGCGATGGGTCGATTGCAGCGCCTTGATTTGTTCGTTCCACGAATACCAAAAGTCAGGGAAGCCGTGAATCATCACGACCAGCGGCCCGGAGTCGCCGGCAGTTGCGTAGTGAATCTTCACGCCGTCATTGTCGGCGTAATGATGGGTGACCTTTGCGTCCTCCGCTTGGGTCGTCCAAGCAGCCGAGAGTGCGACCAAAAAAACAGCAGTCAAACAGTGATGGGTATTGAAATTCATGAGAACAGGCAAGCTGGAGGGAGGAGGAAATTCGGTCAAGGCATTTGGTTCCGCTTGGACCATGATTTCAAACCAAGCGCTTGGCCAAGCGGCGTTTATATCCCTTCAGCTATTCTGTGCGGTGTTGCTTGGTGGGGGTATATCACTTGATTCTCAGTCGATCGTGATCAGTGAATCGGACAGTTCGTTTGCGTCGGTTTTTGCCCTCGGAAGAACCGGCTCAAGTTTGTCACCGGTCGATTGTATCGTATCAACCAACGCCTGGGTGATATCCTCTTTGATGGACCGTGTCAGTGTTTCACAAAGTTCATCAATTCCCTCCTGTCCGAGTTTTTCAACCACAGTTTTATCACCCAAAACAACAGCCAACCGTTCATACAATGAGATGTAGATTAAAACACCCGTGCCGCCGGAAGTGTGATGAATGGAGGAGTCAAAATAGACCTGGCATGCCCTGGTTTCGACTTCCTCCTTCATTTGCCGTTTGGGTGTAAAGAGCCGCCGAAGCCAGAATAACCTTGAGGCCGAACATACCCCCATAATGAACCCGACGATCATGGAAACAAATAACAGGAGAATCTCCATCACCCTGGGCGTACCATCCCAAGCTCCGGTTTCATGCGCGGCTGGAGAGGGAAACTGCCACCAGATTACTGCAACAACAATAAGCCCAACAAACAACCCCACGATATCTTCTGCCCGGTCATACCTGCCGGATGAGGTGGCCACAACGGGTACAATTTCTGATGAGGTCCTTTTTTCCGCTTGGGCAACAGCATCGTCAACGAGCTTGCGTTCCTGGTCATTGAAAATTTGGCTGGCGAGTTTCATTGCTAACTTTTTTAAGTGATTACCATGAACCGGTGGCCCCTCCACCTCCTGAAAAGCCGCCTCCAAAGGATCCTCCACTGAAGCCGCTGCTCCCGCCACTACTGCCGCCACTTCGGGCCATTGTGAGCAGTATGAAGCCGATTAACGCGAACACGGCTGCCCATAATGCCCACGCCCAACCCCCTGCGCCATTGCGCCAGAGCGAGACAGCCGTGAAAATGGCCAAGCCAATGGCAGCCAAAACAACCGGATAGAACCAGTCCGGTTTCGGGGGGCTTGGCAGAGACTTGCCCCGAGCCATTGCATCAAGCGATCTCACCCCGGCAACAATCCCCTCTGAAAATCTTCCACCCTTAAAGTTCGGAATGATCTGATCGGACATGATCCCACTGCACACATCATCCTTTTCCCTCCCCCAGCCGGCTCCAAGTTCTATCCGCGCTTTTCGGTCTCCCTCCGAGACCAGCAGAAGAATACCGGTATTCCATTCGGAATTGCCCAGAGTCTTGTGCCCGATACCCCATTGATCAATCAGGAGGCGGGCAAAGGTTTCTATACGGAGATCACCCCCGCCATGTGCGTCCATTGAACTGATAGTGACGACCAGTATCGGCGTTGCCTTATCCTTGAGAACCGCCTCGGCTATTTTTTTAATCTCTGCCTCATTGGCACTGGAAATCATTCCCGCAAGGTCCCGGACAAATTCATTCGGCCCCGGTCGGTCCAGATCAATCCGAAGGGCAAAGGCAGTTTCCGCTTTAAATGCAAGCAGGCCGGTGGTGGCAAGGACGAAGGCCGTGATCTTGGATTTAAAATAGCTCATGGAAGATATAATCAATCCATTCTTATTATCCTTTCAAGTTAAACTTTTAAGCAATCTAATCTTGGTCAAAGCACCCGTTTGTTTGCCTCGTAGATCCATTACCGCCACTCGGTGGAATTATTTCAGTGCGTTCATCTGCTCATTCCAGGAATTATGACTTCTTCTTGTTCAACAGCCACTGAATAATAAGTTCCCGTGCCTCGTCCGAGGGTCGGGTGACATGCGAACCATCGACAACTTCCCATAGTTCGGTTGTGACGCTACCATCCTTATTTACAAAGCGAGTCACTGTGGTTTCATTTCCGGGCACTTTCCTGGTCAAATCAATTTTGTCATCCTTTGCATCCACTTCAC
>CAUZVJ010000068.1:0-10099 GCA_963583225.1 Verrucomicrobiia bacterium | reverse complement strand
ATTCGATTCCTTTCCTTTTGACTCATTGTTAATGTCTCCATGCCAGCAAAGGGCGGCTACCGCCGCCCCCTGCCATGAGGACATTTTAATCGAGTCCAAAAGAGGACATTTTCATGGAGTTATGACACCAACTGTCGAGTACCGTTCGGCAAATGCCTTTGCTTCACCGGCGGGCGGACTTAGGTTTCGCGCGTGATTTGGCTGCGCCGATTTCTGTTTTTGCTGCTGGCTGGCTTTTCCGGCTTGGCCAACGCGCTCGAGTGGCAGGAGGCGGACGGGCACCGCTTGGCCAAGCTCACGCTGCCGGAGCAGGGGCAGCCCGGTTTCACCCAACTTGCGACGCCCGCGCTTGGCCTACAGTTCACCAACACCGTCTCGCGGGCGGCGCTGGCGCGGCGTTCCAATCTCACCAACGGCTCCGGCGTGGCGCTGGGCGACGCCAACGGCGACGGGCTGTGCGACATCTATTTTTGCCGGCTCGAAGGCGACAACGAGCTGTATCTCAACCAAGGCGGCTGGCGTTTTCAACTCGCGCCCAACGCCAATGGAGCGGCGGCCACCGGGCACCTGACACGCGGCGCGGCATTCGCCGATGTGAACGGCGACGGCACGCTCGACCTGTTGCTGACGACGTTCCGCAAAGGCACGCTCTGCCTACTCAACGACGGCGAGGGGCAGTTCACCGACGCCACGGCGGCGGCCGGTCTCGAGAGCCGCGCCTCCGGCACCACGCTGGCGCTGGGCGACGTGGACCGCGACGGCGATCTCGATTTGTACGTGGCGAACTTCGGCGAGTTGGCACTGTTGCGTGACGGCGGTTTGTACTCGGTGCGGCGGGTTGGCGGCAAGCCGGTCGTCAGCGGCCAGCACGCCGGTCGGCTGAAAATTATCGATGGCAAACTGATCGAGTTCGGCGAGGCGGACGCCTTTTATCTCAACGACGGGCACGGCATTTTCCAGCGCGTGCCGTGGAGTGCCGGGCGGTTTGTGCAAGCCAACGGCCAACCGTTCGCCGAGCCGCTCGACTTCGGTTTGTGCGTGCAGATGCGCGACATCAACGGTGACGGTTTTGTGGACATTTATGTTTGCAACGACTTCCAAACGCCGGACCGGTTTTGGCTCAACGACGGTACCGGAAAATTCCGCGAGGCCGGCCCGGAGGCGGTGCGATCGGTGGCCTACGCCTCGATGGGGGCCGATTTCGCCGACATCGACCGCGACGGTCACACCGACTTTTTTGTCGTCGAAATGCTCAGCCGCGACGCCTCCACTCGCCTGATGAGAAGCAGCCCGAACAACCCGCAGCCGCCGCTGCCGGGCGGCTTGGCCAAGCGGCTGCAAGTCGCGCGAAACACGCTGTTTTGGAACCGAGGCGACGGCACTTTCGCCGAGGTCGGCCGGTACGCCGGTGTCGAGGCGAGCGACTGGTCGTGGCAGCCGGTTTTTCTCGACGTGGACCTTGACGGCTACGACGATTTGCTCGTTACCAACGGCCATTTGCACGACGTCAACGACCGCGACTCGCAGGCCAAGTTTGCGCGAATTCCCAAGGCCAAGCGCTCGAAGGTCGGCCTGCTGATGTTCCCGCCGAACACCACGGCCAATGTCGCATATCGCAACTTGGGCAACTTCAAGTTTGCGGAGACGGGCCGGGCGTGGGGCTTTAACTCGCCGCAGACCTCGCACGGCATCGCCACCGGCGATCTCGACAACGACGGCGACCTCGACCTCGTCATCAACTGCCTCAACGAGCCGCCGCTCATTTACCGCAACAACACCGTTGCGCCACGCGTGGCGGTGCAACTACGCGGCCTGCCACCGAACACGCACGGTATCGGCGCGCGCGTCACGGTGGTCGTCGGCAAGATTCGGCAGACGCAGGAGATTGTCGCCGGTGGCCGCTATCTTTCCGGCGATCAGCCGTTGCGGATGTTTGCGATGGGCACCGGCACGGTGACTCGTTCAATCGAGGTCGCTTGGCCAAGCGGTCGGCGGTCGTTCATCAGCGACCCGCAGCCGAACCACATTTACGAGATCATCGAGCCAAGCGGCGAGGTGCCAAAACCGGCCTTGGCCAAGCGCGAGCCGGAGCCGTTTTTCGAGGACGCCAGCCGGCTGCTCAACCACTCGCACGTCGAGAACCATTACGATGACACCGCGCTGCAACCGCAACTGCCGAGGCGGCTCGACCGCTCCGGCCCGGGCGTGGCTTGGCTCGATTACGACAACGACGGCGACGACGATTTGCTGGTCGGCGCCGGGGCGGGTTCTGCGCTAGCGGTGTTTCAAAACCAGGGCGACGGACGGTTCCGTCGCGTTGCGTCGTCCGCGTTGTCAAAATCTCCCGGCGACGTGGTGAGCGCCTGCGGTTGGGTGGACGGCAGCGGCCGGCGCACATGGCTCGCGGCGGTGACGAATTACGAGTCGCCACGATCGCGGTCGCGGCTGCGGACGTTCAAAAAAAGCGGCGGGCTGGCGAGTGGCGGCAAGTCGCTCGTGGACATTATGCCGGGGCCGATCGCCGTGGCGGACGTCGATGCCGACGGCGATCTCGACGTGTTTATCGGCGGGAGAGCGGTTACGGGGCATTATCCGCAGGCAAGCGTCTCGGTGCTTTTTCGCAACACCACGCGGAGCCTCGAGCCAGCCGGCGGCACGCTGAGCCAGGCGCTTGGCCTCGTGAACGGCGCGGTGTTCAGCGACCTCGACGGCGACGGTTTTCCCGAGTTGATCGTGGCGACCGAGTGGGGGCCGGTGCGTGTTTTCAAAAACGAGCAGGGCAAATTCAGCGAGGCGACCGAGGCGCTTGGCCTGAGCGGGTTGACCGGTCTTTGGCAGGGCGTGGCCACCGGCGATTTCGACGGCGACGGGCGCACCGACATCGTCGCCACCAACTGGGGCCTCAACTCGTCGCTGCGGCCGAACCTCACCAACCCGCCGAGGCTCTATTATCATTTCACCGATTCCAGCGTGCCGACGTCGCTCATCCTCGCCGCGTGGGATGACCGGCTGAAACAGTACCTGCCGACCCGCGATTTGGTGTCGCTGTTTCGCGGCTACAGCGGCTTGCGCGGTGTGTTCCAGTCGCACCGCGAATACGCCGGGGCCGGCGTGCTGAAACTGATGGATTATCACTCCGCCGCCGCCCGCTCGGTCACGGCTGCGGTGCTGCAATCGACGGTGTTTCTGAATCGCAAAGAGGGCTTCGAGCCGAGGGCGCTGCCGGCGGAGGCGCAGTTGTCGCCGGCGTTCGGCGTGTCGGTGGGTGACCTCGACGGCGACGGCATCGACGACCTGTTCCTTGCGCAAAACTTCGCTGCATTCCCGACCGACGCCGACCGGCTCGACGCCGGCCGCGGCCTGTGGCTGCGCGGGCTTGGCCAGGCAAACTTCACGCCGGTGAAAGGCGACGAGGCCGGTTTGGCGATGTACGGCGACCAACGCGCCTGCGCTCTCGCCGACTACGACGCCGACGGTCGGCTCGACTTGGTCGTCACGCAAAGCGGCGGGCGGACGAGGTTGTTCCGCAACAACAAAGCCAAGCCGGGCCTGCGCGTGCGCTTGGTTGGCGGCAAGTTGAACCCGGACGCCATCGGCTCGGCTGCCCGACTGCATTTTGGCCAAGCACCGGACGCCACCAGCGGCACATGGCGCGAGTGGCAACTCGGCAGCGGTTACGGTTCGCAGGACAGCTTGTCCAAGGTCTTGGCGACGCCCACGCCGCCGTCCGTCATCGAGGTCCGTTGGCCAAGTGGCAAAAGCACCCGCACCTCCCTCCCCGCCGGCCTGACCGAAATCACCCTCACCCCCAACGGAAAAATCCTCGAACAGAAAACCAAGTAGCGTGTCACTTTACGGTGACGCCATTGGTGGCGCATGCTAAACATTTCGCGGCTTGAAACAGATTGCCCAATATCAGGACGGACGGCTGGAGTTGCAGGAGGTGCCGAGGCCTGTCCCGCCGCCGGGCGGGGTGCTGGTGCGCACGACGCACTCTGTCATCTCGATCGGCACGGAGAAGATGAAGGTCGAGCAGGCCAAGATGAATCTGCTGCAAAAGGCCAAGGCCCGGCCGGATCAGGTTCGCAAGGTGATCGATACCGCGCGGAACATCGGCTGGAAGTCGGCCTACGAAAAAGTGCGCAACCGCCTCTCGTCGCCGACGCCGCTGGGTTACAGCGCGGCCGGGATCGTTGAGGCGGTGGACGAGGGCAACTCCCGTTTTCGTGTCGGCGACCGCGTGGCCTGCGGCGGTGCCGAGTGCGCGTTTCACGCCGAGTACATCGCTGTGCCGGACATGCTCGTGGCCAAGGTGCCGGACGGCGTGCCGATGTGGCAGGCGGCTTACACGACGCTGCTCTCGATCGCAATGCAGGCGGTGCGCCAGACCGAGCCGCGCCTCGGCGACCGGGTGCTGGTGATGGGGCAGGGGCTGGTCGGCCTGCTGGTCACCGGACTGCTCAAGGCCAACGGCGCGCGCGTCATGGCGGTGGACCTCGACGAGTCGCGCCGCGAGCATGCATCGGCGATGGGCGCCGAGCGCGTGGTCATTTCCCCAAAACAGGATTTGCAAAACGAGGTTCGCGAATGGACCGACGGTCACGGCGTCGATGCGGCGGTGGTCTGCGTCGGCACCGACAGCAACGCGCCGATCGAGCAGTGTGCCGACGCGTTGCGCGACCGCGGCCGCATGGTCGATGTCGGCATCACGAAGATCGAGTTGCCGTGGCGCATCTTCGCCAACAAAGAACTCGATGTGCGTTTTTCGCGCTCGTACGGCCCGGGCCGTTACGATCCGTCGTACGAATGGGGCGGGGCGGATTACCCGATCGGCTACGTTCGCTGGACCGAGCAGCGCAACTTTCAGGCGTGCCTGCATTTGCTGGGCAGCGGCGAAATCGACCTCGGCGCGATCACCACCCGGCGCGTGAAATTTGACGATGCATTGCCGGTGTACGAAGCGCTCGGCGACGGCTCCTCGAACGACGTTGGCGTGGTGATGGAGTACGGCGAACCGGACGACGCTCCGGCCCAAGCCGAAGCCAAGCCAAGCGCGGAGCCAGCCGACATCCCGTCGGCCAGGCGCTTGGCCAAGCCGGTGGCGCAACTCGACGTGATCGGCGCGGGCAACTTTGCCCGGACGATGTTGCTGCCGAGCCTCAAGGGCAAACTTCCGCTTGGCACGATCGTCAACAACACCGCGCTCAGTGCGAATCACGTGCGCGGCAAGTTCGGCTTCGCGGAGGCGGCGACCGACCCCGAGACCGCGCTTGGCCAAGCGGGCGACGGCGCGGTGCTGATCGGCACGCGCAACCATCTTCACGCGCCGATGGTGATGGCTGCGCTCAAGTCGGGGCGTCATGTTTTTGTCGAAAAACCGCTCTGCCTTTCGCGTGCTGAATTGGACGAAATCGACGCGACGATCGCGGAGCATCCGCAGAGTGTGCAGGTTGGGTTCAACCGCCGCTTCGCCCCGGCGAGCGTCGAGTTGAAGCGGCGGCTCGACCGTGTTCCCGGCCCGAAGTCAGCCAGCTTCCGCGTGTTCGCCGGCAAGCTCGATGCCGGCCATTGGTACGCCAATCAGGACGAAAGCGGCGGGCGTGTCATCAGCGAGGGATGCCATTTTCTCGACTACTTTTGTTTCCTGTTCGGCTCGCGGCCGGTGCGCGTCACGGCGCAAACCATCTGGCCGGCCGAGGGGGCGCTGCCGTTGCCCGACAGCGTCACGGCGCAGGTCGAGTTTGACGACGGATCGAGCGGGCAGTTGATTTATTCCGCCGAGGGAGACAGGACTTATCCCAAGGAGCAATGTACGGTTTACGGTGCAAGCATCGTGGCGGACATCATCAACTTTCAGTCGCTCACAATTCATCAGCGCAACTCGCGCAAGCGGTTCAAATACGGTTCGAAAGGCCACGCCGAGCAGATGGCCGCGTGGCTGGCGTTTTTGCGAGGCACGGCAGATCACCCATTGCCGTACGCCGAGGCAAGGCAAAGCATGCGGCTCACATTCGCCGTGCTCGAGTCGATTCGCGAAGCCCGCTCGGTGGAGGTTAATTAACCCGGCGATCTATAGTGGCTTTTCAAAAAAACATCCGGTGGTTCACCCTCATCCGGCCTGCGGCCACCTTCTCCCTGAGGGAGAAGGAATCGAACGGGACGCGCTTGGCCACGCTCCCTCTCCCAGCGGGAGAGGGCCGGGGAGAGGGAGAACGCGAACAACATTTGCAGCGGTTTAACGCTGTTCAATAATCATGCAACTCAAGACAGTATTTCGGGCGCTCAATTCGGGGGAGGCGCAGTTGGTTCGGTCGCAGCTTGAGGCGGCGGAGTTTGATGTGTTCGTCGCCGACGAGAGCAGCGCATTGGCGGTGGAATGTTATGTGGTCGGCGTTGGCGGCATCCGCGTGCAAGTGCCGGAAGACCGGGAGGCGGACGCGCGTGAGTTTTTGAAATCGTGCGGTCACCCGGTCGAATGACAGACGCCCGTCGCAAACAGCTTGGCCAACTTGCGCGCCGCTTGGCCAAGGGCACGATTCGCACGGACGAACGCACGCTTCAGCGGCACGCCGGCGACAAGTGGTTCGCCGCAAACCCGCCCGACGCGGTGGCCTTCCCCCGCAGTGCCAAGGTGGTCGCGGAGATTCTAAAGTTCGCCAACCGGCATCGCATTCCGGTGACCGCGCGCGGTGCGGGGCAGGGCTACGTCGGCGGCTGCGTCCCGGTGCGTGGCGGCATTGCGCTGAGCCTGGCCAAAATGAAGCGCATCCGGGAAATCAGCGGGAACGACTTCGTCGCCGTGGTTCAGCCGGGCGTCATCACGGCTGAGTTGCAGAGTGCCGCCGAGGCCAAGGGGCTGTATTATCCGCCCGACCCGGCCAGCCGCGCCGACTGCAGCATCGGCGGCAACATCGCCACCAACGCCGGCGGCCCGCGCTGTCTCAAGTACGGCGTGACGCGCGATTACGTGCTTGGACTCGAGGTTGTGCTGCCGGACGGCTCGATCGCAAAGCTCGGCGGTCGTTGCCACAAAAACAAAACCGGCTTTGACTTGGCGCGGTTTTTCGTCGGCTCGGAGGGTCTGCTCGGGATCGTCACTGAGGCGACGCTCAAGCTGCTGCCGCTCCCGCCGTTCCGGGCCTGTGTCGGGATGGGTTTCGGCTCGATGCGTAACGCCGCCCGGGCGATTCAGGCGATTTTTCGGGCCGGTTTTTTGCCGTCCGCCGTCGAGGTCGCCGATGCCTTCACGCTGGCGGCGGCGCGCGAGCGGACCGGCAGCAAATTGTTCGACGGCTGCAAGGCGCACCTCATCGTCGAACTCGACGGGCAGGAAAAATCGGTACGCGGCGAGCTTGGCCAATTGCAAAAGTTGCTCAAGCCGTTCGCTCCGTTGAACGCACAGAAAGGGTTCGGCCAAGCGGGCGTCGAAAAGTTTTGGCAGTTGCGCCGCGAGTTTTCGTACTCACTGGGCGACACGGGATTGACCAAACTGAACAACGACATCGCCGTGCCGCGTGGCAGGCTCCAGTCGCTGTTCAAATTCGCCGGTCAACTGCAAAAAAAACACGGCATCCGAGTCGCCTGTTTTGGGCACGCCGGCGACGGCAACATCCACGTCAACCTGATGATGGACGAGTCCGACCCGGAACAGGTGAAGCGCAGCGGCGCGGCACTGGATGACTTGTTTCGGCAGGTGCTCGCGTGGGGCGGGGTGGTGACCGGCGAGCATGGCATCGGCGTGGCGCGGTTGCCTTGGTGGGGGCAGGCCACGACGCCAGAGGTGCGGAAGCTGCATGCTGCGTTCAAGCGCGCGGTTGACCCGAATGGCATTCTCAATCCCGGCAAGTTTGTTTAGCCATGGCGTTTGACCGGTTCACGCATGAGCGGGAGCGCTTGGCCGAGGGCTGCGAGCGGATCGCGGGGGTGGACGAGGTCGGGCGCGGGCCGCTGGCCGGGCCGGTCGTTGCGGCGGCGGCGGTGTTTTTGCCAGAACACATTCGTGATGGCTTGGCCAAGCCGTTGGACGAGGTGAACGACTCGAAAAAGTTGAGCGCGAAAAAACGGGAGTCGCTCTTCGAGTTGCTCCGGTCGCTGGACGGGTTCGAGTTTGGCATCGCGCTTGTCGAGCCGGCGGAGATCGACCGGATCAATATTTTGCAGGCGACGCACCGGGCGATGGAGCAAGCGTTGGCCGCGCTTGGCCAGGCGCCGGGGCATGTGCTGGTCGATGGGCGGCCGGTGGCGTCGCTTGGCCAAGCGCAGACGGCGCTGGTGAAGGGCGACTCGCTGAGTTACTCGATAGCTGCCGCGAGTATTTTGGCCAAGGTGACGCGCGACCGGATGATGGAGGAGATCGACCGCGAATTTCCCGGCTACGGCTTTGCCTCGAACAAGGGTTACGGCACGCGCGAGCATCTCGTCGCCTTGGCCAGGCTGGGGCCGTGCCGCGTGCATCGGCACAGCTTCGCGCCGATCAAGCCGGGGCCGCAGCTCGGACTGTTTTCGAAGAGCGATGAGACTGTGGCGAAAAATTAAACGGGCGCTTGGCCTGCAGCCGGAGCCGGAGCATTTGCGCCGGGGCCGGGTCGGCGAGGCGGCGGCCAAGCGGTATCTCAAACGGGCGGGGCTGAAGTTTCTCACTGCGAATTTCCGAACGAAGAGCAGCGAGATCGACCTCGTGTTTCGCGATGGGGATTGTCTGGTGTTCGTCGAGGTGAAGGCGCGGACGGAGGGCGGCTGGACACGCCCCGCCGCTGCGGTGGATCAACGCAAGCGCGGGCTGCTTGGCCAAGCGGCGAAGGAGTATCTGCGGCGGCTCGGCAACCCGGAGACCAAGTTTCGTTTCGACATCGTCGAGGTGTTGTTGCGCGACGGCGCTGTGAGTGAGGTGCGGCATTTACCCAACGCCTTCCCGCTGACGAAGCCCACGCGGCGGCGGTGAAAAAAGCGGGACACGGATGAACACGGATGGAAAACGGCTCACTGCTTACTGCTCACCGCTCACTCATTCAATAACGGGTGATTTGCTCGGGGGTTTCGAGCGATCTGGGCGGGCCGAGGATGATGGAGGCCACCACGGCTTGCCGCGCAATTTTGATGTCGGAGGCGATTCGCCGCGCGATGTTGCCGGTGTAAATGGGCGAGTTGTAAACCGGCGAGACGGCGGGCTGTACTTTTGGAACGGCTACGACGGGCTTCGGGGTTTCTTCTGTCTGGCGTGCTTGCCGGGTCGGGCGAACGGACACCTGAGGTTTGTAGCCGCAACTCCAGCATTGCAAGTCGTCGCCCCATAGCCGGATTTCACCTTGGCACTCTGGGCAGGTTTCGGCGGAGGTTGCACCGATCACCGGCGGGAGAATGGTCGGTGTCTCGCCGTATTCCTGCTCGGAGTTGTCGGGCTGTGGGCTTCCGAGCTTTTGGTTGAAGTTGTCGAGTTGGGTTTCGGCAAGTTTCTCAAGCCGGGCCAGCCAGCCGGTGGGTTCCCCGGCTTGTGCCGGCTTGGAGCGTTGCACCGGCACAGACTGGGCCAGCCGGTCGCGCTTGGCGGCCTGCTTGCGCTTGTTGATCCAGCTGACAATCGCGGCAAGCAGGCCAAACACAAGGTAGAACAACAAACTCGAATCTTCTCCACCGAACTGACCCTCCACCGCTGACAGGATCGGTTGCCCCTGCGCGCTGGCATTCAGCCATTCTGTGAAGCCGTTGGCCAAGGTGGTTTACGTCTTGGGTTTGTTCGGATCGGATGACTCGTCGGAGTCGGCGATTTTGCTGCGCATGTCGGTGTCGGCTGCGATGTTCTTCATGCGGTAATAGTCCATGATGCCGAGATTGCCGCTGCGGAAGGCATCCGCCATGGCCAACGGCACCTGCGCCTCGGCCTCGACGACCTTGGCCCGCATCTCCTCCACGCGGGCGATCATCTCCTGTTCCACCGCGACGGCGGCGGCGCGGCGGACCTCCGCCTGTGCCTGAGCGACGAGCTTGTTGGACTCGGCCTGCTCGGCCTGCAGCTTGGCGCCGATGTTCTCGCCGACATCGACGTCCGCGATGTCGATCGAGAGAATCTCGAAGGCGGTGTTGCTGTCGAGGCCCTTGGCCA
>CAUZVJ010000067.1:0-10222 GCA_963583225.1 Verrucomicrobiia bacterium | reverse complement strand
CCTCGATCAGGAAGGTCAACCGGTTGGAGTGGTTCTCGATTTTCTTGAGGAAGCGATGGGAGAGCGACTCGGCGTCCGTCTCGGCGTCGAGCAGCGTCTCGACGTATCCCTTGATGATCGAGAGCGGTGTTCGCAACTCGTGGCTGACGTTGGCCACGAATTCCTGCCGCAGATTTTCCAGCCGCTTGAGCCGGGTGAGGTCGTGGAAAACGAAGATGGCGCCCCGATGTTTTTCGCGCTTGTCGCGGATGGCCACGCCGTTGATTTGCAGGAAGCGCTGGTCGAGATTGGGCAGCATGATTTCCTTCTGGACTGCTTGGTTGTCCTGCTTCAGGAGATTGACCAGCCCGTGAATCTCGTGGATGCGGATGGCCTCCATCACGGTTCGGCCCTTCGGGTCGTCGCCCAGCCCGAACAGTTTGCAGAAAGATGGATTGGCAAACTCGATGATGCCCTTTTGGTCGGTGACGAGCACGCCTTCGGCCATGTTCTCGAACATGTCGGTCATGCCGAGGGCATCGGTCAGTCCGGCCGGCTTGGCCGCTTGGCCAAGCGCCAGAGAGCGGTAGCGTCGTCGCCACCCAAGGTGCAGCCCGATCAGCCCGGACAAAAGCAGGATGGCAACAATCCAGCCGGTCATAGGTTCGGATCGGTCAAGCGATAGCCGACGCCACGAACCGTCTCGAGTCGATCGGCCGCTTGGCCAAGCTTGGCCCGGAGACGCTGCATGGTGGTGTCCACGGTGCGGGTGTGGAGCGTCGGTTCGTAGCCCCAAACATCGCGCAGGAGGGTTTCGCGTGGCTGCACTTCGCCGGGGCGGCTGGCCAGGAGGCAGAGCAGCTTAAACTCGGTGGCGGTGATGTTTAGCGCCTGGCCATCGACCGTGGCCTGATGGCGGACGGTGTCCAGCTTGAACGGCCCGGCCTCGATGAGTTCGACGCCGTCCGTGCTTTTCTCGGTGAGGCGAAGCAGGTTTTTGATCCGCAGCACCAGCTCGCGCGGGCTGAACGGCTTGGTCACGTAGTCGTGCGCCCCCAGTTCGAGCCCCTTGACGCGATCCTCCTCGGAGGCGCGGGCGGTGAGCATGAGGATGGGGATGTCGCGCGTCTTGGGGTCGCGCTTGAGCAGGCGGCAAATCTCGAGTCCGTTAATTCCGGGCAGCATCAGGTCGAGCACCAGCAGGCTGGGCAGATTTTCGCGGGCCATCTTGAGCGCCCTGTCGCCGGTGTCCGCGACGTCCACCCGGTAGGCCTCCTTCTCGAGATGAAAAACGACCAACTCGAGGGCGTCCGGTTCGTCATCGACCACAAGGATTCGGATGTCGTTTTTGCACGGCATAAAATCACTTGGGGTCGGCGTGGCGGATGTCCTTGGCTTCGTGCAGCAGGACGGCGTCCTCGGCGATGTTTTTTGCGTGGTCGGCGATCCGCTCGATGCACTTGCACATGACGGCCAGGTGTCGGCAGCGCCGGATGTTCTCCGGGTCGGCTTCCATCAACTCGGTCAGGTTGTCCTGATAGGTTTTGTTCAGTTCATCGATCCGTTTGTCGCGGGGGATCACTCCCCGGGCGAGCACGGTGTTGCCGATGACGAAGGCGTCGAGCGCATCCTTGAGCATGGCGTTGGCGAGGAACGTCATCTCGGCGATGTCGAGCGGCGTGGTCAGGGGAGGGAGCGCCATGAGCTTGATGGCCCGGCGGGCGATGGTGGTGGCCTCGTCGCCGACACGCTCGAGGTCGCGGGCAATTTTCATGCCGCAAGTGATCTGCCGCAAATCAAATTCGCCGGGGGCTTGTGCCAGCAGGCCAAGCGCGATGCGGTCGATCTGGATTTCGAACTGGTCGATGGTCTTGTCGGTCTCGAGCGCCTGCCGGGCCAAGGCGTCGTCGCGGTCGAGGTGGGCCCGCACCGCGCGATTGACCATCCCCTCGGCGTGGCTGGCCATGATGAGGAGTTTCTCCTTAAATTGAGCGAGAGTTTGTTGATCGATTGCCATGAGTCGGCGCTGCGACTGCGCCTGGCCAAGGTATCCCGAGCACTTGGCCTAGCGCAAAACCAAAAAGAACCCGGCCGGGGCCGGGCTCTTTCGGGTTGGCTTAGTTGGTGGTGTGAATTTTATCTCACTGCACGGCCGAACTGTGCCGCTTGGTTTGCGGGGATCGTCAGCGGGCTTGTGGCGTTCGCGTCCTGCCACGGGCCGTTGACTGTCGGGGCTGTTTGCAGTTTGCCATCGAAGGTCACCGTCACGGTGCCGTCGGCGTTGAGTTTGGCGCTGATCGCGGGCGGTGGCCCGCCGCCTTCGCCTTCCTCCAGAATCAACCGGCCGTAGGTGAACTCCGAATGGGGCCGGCCGCTCCAGTTGAGCTGTGCCTTGCGGGAGCCGTTTTTCCCGTCGTCGTCATTGATGGCAATGTTGAAGCCAAGACTCGCACCGTCGGCGGGATTCGACAGGGCGGATTTCTTGATCTTGAATTCGACTTGGTAGCCTTTGCCGGTTCGCTTGGTGGCGGCAAACCAATCTCCACTTTTCCCGAACTTGGGATTGTTGGCTTCTTTGTCGCGCCATGCGCCGTTGGCGGTCAACACGTATTGGCCTTCAAAACCGTTGCTCCCCCGGCCTGCGTCATTGCTGTCGTCGATGTCAAAGAAGATTTCCACGCTGTCATTCTGCCAAGTGTTTCCGTCCTCGGTTCCCGCGCCGGCGGAGTCGGTGACCACGTTGGGATCGGTGACATCGACTGCGACATAGACGGCCTCGTAATCATGGGTCACCCAGGCGAAAAAACTGTGGTCACTCGAGTCCCACGAGTCGTCGCCTACGGTGATGTCGTAAATCCCGTTGTGAGGGTTGACGTAGGTTCTTTCCGCACCGGCGTACTCGGCGGCATGGATGACGCCGTCGATTTTCGGAGCCGCCTTTTTCGGGGCGGTGTAGGTTTTGCCTCCGAGGAGCAGGTTGCCGTAGGTGGCTTCGGTGTGCGGAATGCCGACCCACAGGATTTGGCGCTCCCGGGGGCCGCCATCGTTGTCGTCGTTGACACTGACGGTGAACCCGATGACATCTCCGGGTTTGGGGTTGCCGATGGTGTCCATGGAGATGCGAAACTCGGCATCGTAACCGCCGTCATAAGTGGCGACCCGGGCGTACCACGCCTCATCCTCGCCGTAACCTGGGTTGCCGGCCTCCTGTTCGCGGTAAGCGTTGTTCACCGAGATGACGAACTGGCCGCCGGTGCCCACGACCTTGGGGTTGTTCCCGCTGGTGTCCCGGGTTTCAAAGTTGCTGTTGTCCCCATCGATGAAAATTTCCACGGCGTCATCGTGCCACGTGTTTCCATTTTGGGATTCCTCCTCGGCGCTGTCGCCGAAAAAGTTGTCATCCTGCACCTTGACACCGATATAAAAATTGTCCGCGTCGTAGCCCGCGAACACCCGGATGCCCAAGTCCTGCTTGTCGCTGGGCGGCGTGCCTTTATCGCCGATGGCGCCTCCGCGGATGCCGTCGGTCATGGTTTCGTCGAACTCCGAGCGCCACCATTCCCCGGCGGCGCCACCGGCCCAGACCCACGATTCCCCGCCGTCCAAATCAATGCGGCCGTCGATGACCGGGGGCTCGGGGAGGGGCAGGGCGAGTTGCGTCTTGGTTTCGTCGAATGGAGGCGGGGTGGCGGGTGTCTTGCCGAAGAAAACCCTCTCATGGCTATTGCCGCCCGTGTCGGAAAAGGAGATGTCGGCCTGCGACCAAATATGCCCGGTTTTCAGGGTTCGGTTTTCGAGGAAGGATACATCAATCTTGTCGCCGACTCTGGACACTTTCAATTTCACGGGCTTGCCATCGAGGGCGGCTTTCAGGGAGGCATCGTCGAGTTTCAATCCCATGTCCTGAATCGCCAGCGAAAAGCCGTTCGCCGGCCGGCCACTGGGAGATTTCAAAATCTGCTGGAAGGCGATGATGCGGGGAGGGGTCGTGTCCCCATCCGGCAGGGTGAGGGATTCCTTGTGTTGCAGGGTCAACAAAGCGTCTTCCTGGGCGTACACCTCTCCGCCGCCGGCCTCCTGTGCTGCGCTCACGGTCAACACATCATCGGCTTTCAGATTTTCCAACAGGAAAACCAGCGAAGCGGAACTGGCGGAATGGCCGCCCCCCCGGATGTAATGGGTTTTCGACTGGGCTCCCGGCACGCTCTGGCCGTTGATGTGCACTGTGATTCGGGGGTTGGAACGGGCTGAAACTCCCTCAAGGACGTCGTTGTAAATGAGCAGATAGCTGCCGTCTTTCCTGATCACGATGTCCTGGCCTCCGTCTTCGCTGTGGCCGTAAATGCCCTTGTCGATGATTCGGTTCTCCATCGCCTCCCAGAAAACCGAGTCTTTTTTCCTCGGGTTCCAGTCATCGGTTTCGTTCAGGTTAAATGCGGTGCTGTAAAAGAGGCCGGAGGTTGCATCCACTTTTTCGATGCAGATGGATGCCTGCTTGTTGCCCATGGTGATTTCTCCCAAGGCGGCGAGTTGCAGTGTCTCCACCACCAGTTCCTGATTGGCCTTGGTGGTGGTGATCAACCCGGAAAAATGGAGGGAGGACTTGTCGTGGTTGCTGACGTTGCGGATGTACCCCTGCTGGGCCCGCCCGCCGGTCGCGAGATCCCCGTCTTCATAGCCGCCGAGCCAAAGCTGCAACCCGACGCTGGCGTTATTTACATTGCCGCGGAGGGGAACATTCACGAAGACCATGTAGCTGCCCTTGTCCTTGAGAGTGATGGTCGCGCCGGAGTGGCCGAAGGCGGTCCCGGTTCGGTTGGCATTCCAGACCAAAGCCAGTTCGCCCGACTCCACCTCATCCTCCGCACGGTTGAGCATGTCACCCCCAACCGCCCCGGTGGCCGTGCCGGAAAAAACGTTTCGGGAATCCTCCACCCGCTCCACGTAGAGGCTGGCTGTTTCCATCTCGACGGCCACCTTGTTGTGGGTGGCCTTGTGGGTCACCACTTCGAGCACATCGCCCACTTTCAATCCCGTCAACAGGCTGGCCAGGTGCGCGGAGGATTCCTCATGACCGGAGGCCGCCCGAACGTAGGCACACCGACTGACAGCGCCCGGCGCGATTTGCCCGTTGACATACACCTCGATTGCCTGGGCCGAGCGGACCCCCTTGCCCTGCATCGGCAAGGTTACAGCGATCAGGTAGTCGCCGGCTTTTTTGATGGTCAACAGGGACGAGTTCACCAGCAAGTGATCGTAGATCGCCGGGTCGATCGACGAGTGGGCCGCCCAGTTGATCCCCATGGGCTCGATGCTGTTGAGGACGGGGGATCCGTTCTTGAGCGTGGTTCCCAGAAGCCAGGCCACGTTTTTTACGGCAGCCTCAGCCGGGGCCGGAAGGCCGAGCGCGGCAACGGCGGTCATTGTGATCAGTAATCGTTTCATTTTGACTGGTTGCATTTCACAATGCTCGAATCCGGGGGTGAACCAACCCAATCAAGCCCCAACCAGCGCAAAGGCAATCCAAAACTGACGATTAATCACGGCCGCTCTGCCGGCGCTCTCCAAACAAAAAGAGGCCGGGCAAAGTGCTCGGCCTCTGGTGTGTGTTCTCTTTTTTGGTTAACTCATCAAAAATCACTTCTTGGCCCTGGCAAATGTGGCTGGCTGATCCGCTGGGATGGTCAGCGGACTCGTCGCGTCCACATCCGACCATGGACCGTTCACCGTTGGCGCAGATTGCAGCGTTCCCTCAAAGGTCACCGTCACCGTGCCGTCTCCGTTGCTGACCACACTAATCGTCGGCTGCTCAGGAGCAGGTTCGCCGCCACCCGGCACTTTCACCCCCGGACTGAAGTTGAACGCAGCCACGTCCAGGGCGCCGCTTCTGCCAGTCGAACCAACACCCATGGCCAGGTAACTCCCACCAAAGTCGCTGCCACCACCCGCGGTCACCGTGAACACGTTGGCCTCTGTGCTGCCATCCAGGTACACGCTCACCGTGTGGCCACCGTCACTCTTCTCGATCGTCACCCAGAATTCGTGCCATTCGGTGGTCGACAACTCAAACTCTGTCCCGTCCTCGGTGATCAGAACCTTGCCGGCCTCATTGAGCGAGAAGGAGATGTTTCCTCCCGCTCCCTGCTTGATCCCGATGTTGCCCTTGCCACCGTCGTGGTTCTCGTAACCATCCCCGCCTGCCGGGTAGTCTTCTTCTCCTCCACCACCGTCGGGGTGCAACAGATCCAGCGGTCCATGGGTCGGAATCCTCGCGATGAAGTGGATCGTCGCCCCGTCATCCAGGATGGTGTCCGAGCCTCCCTTACCTGACAGGTCCTGGCCCAGGTAGATCTTGCGGTTGCTGCCCGGATCCGAATAGCCATAATCACGCGGATCACCGGTGTCCTGAAGACGAATGTAACCGTCGAGCAAACTCACGCCGCCCGGACGATTGTCGTCCCCGAATTCTTCGCCAAGGGCCGAACCATCCCACTGGTCTGACCCGTTGTCATGATTCCACGCGGAGATGTCTCCGGCGTCCAGCGAGTAGGCCCAGCCTCCCTCGGGGGCCTGATAAGCAATCACTGGCGCATCAACCGCTGAAACGAGAGGGGTGCCATCCCCGCCATTGTAGATGAGTGCGATTTCCTCCTCGGTAATGGGCCGATCCCATATACCGACATCGTCGATCATGCCGTGCCAGGTCCGGTTCCGTGCATCGGGGTTCTCCCCGATCATCATCGGGTTGTCGTTGCTCTCAATGTTGGGAGAGGCGCCGGATGAGACAAGCTCGCCGTCACCGTAAAGGCGCACTTCGCCGGCGTCGGGGTCGCTGACCAACACAAGATGGTGAATCTCCCCGTCGCTGACGTCAGCAGTGCCACCTGGGACGTCGGCATTGCCTCCGTTACCGGTCAGGATACTCTCACCTCCACGCCGGTGCACACGCCATCTGTTGCCTTCGCCCTTGGCAATCAGCGCCTGCCAACTCTTGGTAAAGGAGTCGACAGTGAACCAGGCCGAGATCGAAAAGCCGGTGCCGTCCTGAAAATCAAACATCTCCTCATTCTCCGCCGCTATCTCAACAAACTGGTCGATGCCGTCAAGGGCGATACCGTCACCAAATTGCCCCGAGACGAACTCGATTTCGTCGGATCCCATGCCAGTACCGTGACTGTCGCCGATAGCGTCATCAAGATCCCCGTCGAAAGGCCAATAGGCAATCAAACCAGGCACTGCCATGGCAGTTGCCACTGTACCCAGCAACTCAACCTCTGCAATCTGCATGCTGTTTGCTCCAGCCGCATTAGCCACCGTCGGGAAGATCAACTGATAGGTCGTATAGGACGCATCATTTGCGAAGCTCACAGTCTTGCGCTCAAACCGTTCCCCGAAGGCAGGAACATCTCCCGAGGCAATCTCGGTGAACGTGGCTCCCCCGTCATTGGATCCCGATAGAACAAAACTCGCAGGATCCCGATCAGGCGCGTCATTGGCCGATGTCAGTCCCAACCCGGCCACCACTCCGCCACTGGTGGTGATGGTCAGGCCGGTATCCAACTTGTCGAAGTTCAGGTACTTCGTCGTGTCATCGTTATCGATGGCGTTCGGTGCCTGCTCAGCTCCCGGGCTGTTGTCCGAGGTCGGCACAACCGCATCCTCAGGCTTGCTGATGTCAGCCAAGCCGGTTGTCGGGTCTTTCACATCAAAACTCCATTGCCCGGAGCGCACATTACCATTGGACTCCTTAAAGGATACGATGGCTGTATTGGCTCCCGTCGCCAAAATTCCATCAGGAGTATGGCTGATCGTCACGATGTCACCACTCTTGGATACATCCACAGCAACCTCTTGCCCGTTCAGGGTCATCTTCGCTGAAGCCTGATCCATCGTGGTTGCTGGACCATTTTCAATCACAACTTCAATCGATGAGGCGGATTCAACCCTTTTCTGGCCCGGAGTCGGCATGACCGAAACCACCGCTGCACGGCCAGTGCTCACTCGTTCTGTCGTGGAAACGTCAGTCTCAAATCCCTTGATGAGGTAGGCCATGATGGCACCCTCCACATCCGGGTCGTTGAGCAAAACTTTTGTGGCTTTGCCATCAATATCAACCATCGAGAACAACTCTATGTTTGCTCCACCACCGCCTTCGTACCAAAGCACTCGGTACGGATACAATCCGGCCTCGGCCACGTAAAAATCAAATTTCGTGTCCGCAGCACCTCGACCGCCATCGAAGCCCCCGATTTCCTGGCTCAAAATGTCGTTGAAGTTTGCACCGATGGTGGCTTTGAAACCTTCGTCGGAGTTCACTCCAAAGGTGTAGGAACCCTTGGCAAGATCCAGCAGGGCGATGAATTCCCCCACAATGCCGTCTGTTTCTCCGAGCCATCCAGGAATACCAGGAATAGGCTCATCCTCGTAGCCGTTATTCGTGCTGAAGTTGCCCACTGGACTTGGTGCATCCTGATTCTGGTTCACTGTCTCAACCCACACCGGATAGTAGGACCAACCCTCCTCGGAATCGATGTCCGCCTCATTCAGATAAGGTTCCTCAAATACAGGATCAAGGCCCCAACCCGTAAATGCCTTCTCGGCATTGGCCGTCCTGTTGCCATGCAAACTCTGTTTTTCGGTTTGTCCAATTGAGATCTGCGTGATGTTGGCTATAAAGCCACTGTCACCCTGCAATGAACTGTTCGCCATCGAGCCGGCATCAACTAACGTGTAGCCTTTCACCTTGAAGTCCTTCTCCAGTTTCCTGGCCTTTCCATCGGTGTCCACGTAGGAGAAAGTCATGACGTGCTCCGTGTTGGGAGCAAATGGATCAGCGGCAGTGTATTTTATGATCGTCACCCCGTCCTCTTTCGACATGGCAACATCCACGTCCGAACCATCCACAGACACAACGACACTGTCTACATCCACCCCGATCGTGGGCTCGTCAGCCACCTTAAATCCAAAGCCACCAGGACCGGCTCTTAGCTTGCTCACATAAGGGATCGAGTCTCCTAAACCCTGGGAAAGGAGAGGGGTGCCATCCCCGCCATTGTAGATGAGTGCGATTTCCTCCTCAGTAATGGGCCGATCCCATATACCGACATCGTCGATCATGCCGTGCCAGGTGCGGTTCCTTGCATCAGGGTTCTCCCCGATCATCATCGGGTTGTCGTTACTCTCAATGGCGGGAGCGCCACTGGTTCCTTCAAGCTCGCCGTCAACATAAAAGCGCACTTCGCCGCCGTCCGGGTCGCTCACCAGCGCAATGTGGTGAATCCCCCCATCACTGACGTCGGTAGTACCTTGGGAGACGTCGGCATTGCCTCCGTTGGCTGTGAAAATATTCTCCCCGCCCCGACGATGCACACGCCACCTGTTGCCCTCGCCCTTGGCAATCAGGGCCTGCCAGCTCTTGGTAAAAGAGTCGACAGTGAACCAGGCCGAGATCGAAAAGCCGGTGCCGTCCTGAAAATCAAACATCTCCTCATTCTCCGCCGCTATCTCAACAAACTGGTCGATGCCGTCAAGGGCGATACCGTCACCAAACTGCCCCGAGACGAACTCGATTTCGTCGGATCCCATGCCAGTACCGTGACTGTCGCCGATAGCGTCATCAAGATCCCCGTCGAAAGGCCAATAGGCAATCAAACCAGGCACTGCCTCGACCGTTGCACCTCCACCCAGCTTGGCGATACTGTTCTTGGACAACCAGGCAGCATCGTCCGCACTAAGTGTCGAACTCCAAACCGCGACTTCATCAATGAGTCCATCCCAATAAGCCTTGGCGCCGTCACCCAGGACGAACCGGTCCATCATCTCCAGCGTACCTGAGGTGGTTTGCATCTCCGAGGTTGGCTCATCGAGCTCCCCGTCAATATAAAGGTTGAATCCCTCGCCATCCTCCCAGGTCATGACGATATTCTGCCATTCGGTCGTCTGGGTGTCCTCATGTGACTCCTGTTGGTCCGCACCGCTGTTGGTGTTGCCGCCACTTTCACTGGTGGTGATACCCAACTTGATTACATTGCTGCCACCCGCAGTTGCCCCGGTGCTGTCGTAGCGCAGCCCCCAGAGATCCCCGCCTCCGCTGTCGACCGCCTCCCAGAAACCCTTGTCTATGCCCGTGGCGTTGGACTTGATCCAGATCGAGAACGAGAAGTTGGCCAAGCCATTGAAGGCCTCGGCCAGGTCTTCCATGACCACCGTGCCGTCAGTTCCATCGAAACTGACCGATCCACCG
>CAUZVJ010000066.1:0-10313 GCA_963583225.1 Verrucomicrobiia bacterium | reverse complement strand
GGGACTGGCCTCGACCACTTCCGGCATCGAGCTGGGCGCGATGCTGTAGATGCCGAAATTGTCGAAGCCCCAGTACCAGCTCCAGGTGCCGCTCTTGGCCAAGCGGAAGCGCACCGTTTTCTCGCCGTCCGCCTCGGGCAGCCGAAACAGCTCGTACCGCTTCGACTCAGTCTGGTTGTCGTTGATCCGGCCGCTGATGTAAGGGGCCAGTTCCTCGGAAATCTCCGCGCCGATGTACGCGCCATAATAGCCGCCGACCTCCTCAAACGTGTCGGGGTGATAGCCGATGGCGACGTCGCCGTGAACCTGCTCGAATGTCGTGATCGCGTCCACATTCCCGTCGTCATCACGGACGATGTCGTCGCGGTCGACCATGTAAACCACCGGCAGCCAGGTTTCGCCCCCGTCGATTGAGTACTCGACGGAGCCGGAGCTGTCTTGGTTTTGCGCGTAGTGGCTGTAGTACCCGAGGTGCACGTTCTTGTGTTTGCTCAGGTCGATATCGGCGGTGTAGAGGAATGTGATGAAATGGCCGTTGCGCGAGGCGGAGTCCGCGACCAGTGCGTTGCCGTCGAGGCTCTGTCGCGTGCCGTTCACAAAAACAGGCGGGGCGGGGTGAACCGATTTTTCAGCCCAACTGCCGCTTTTGCTCCAGCGGCTCAACGAGACATTCACCCAGCCCTCGTAGTAGGCCGAGGTGAAGTCGTCGGGCTCGAGTTCCGTGTTGAGTTCCTGTGACAGGTTGACGACTTCCCAGCCTTCCGGCAGCTCGAATTCCTCGATGCTGTCAAAATTCTCAAAGTAAATCGGCGTGGGCATCTCGAGTTGCAAGTAGTTGGCGACGTTAAACACCACCACAACTGTCTCGGCGGTGACAGGGTCGCCGTCGTCCGAAAACTCCAGATTGAACTTATGGCTTGAGCCGGCCTCGAACAGCCCCTCGCCAACAAAAGCAATGGTGTTGAACTCGTCATCGCCGGCGGTGATTTCCACCTTCACGCCTGTGCCGTCCAGACTCAGCTTCACGCTGTCCGGGTTCAGCGCTGTGCTGCCGTTGCGGATGACCGCTGTGAAACCAATCTCCGGGTCGGCGTACTTGGCATCCGCTTCCGGCGTGGCGGCAACCACCTGCGGAGTGTCCGGTGCCGCTTGCATCACCTTAAATTTTTTCTCAGCGAGGATGGTGTAGCCATCGTTCTCAAAGAAGAGCGCCTTGTAGTCTCCCTCATCAGTCATACCATTGGCAAACGTAAGTGTTCCGGATTCAATTCCTTCATTACTGGTCGTGCTTCCGTTGACATAAAACCACACCAGACTGCCGACAGAGCCGGGCACCATGTCCTCCCTGTAGAGCCCCACCCAATCCTTTGGATTACCCGGGCCGACAAAGAAATCCACCGTGATAGCCTCTCCGGGCGTGTAGGACGACTTGTCCGTTTTGACGCCGGGGCCAACATCGCCGACGGTGAAGGTCGCCTTGGCCAGCAAGGTGTAACCGTCGTTCTCAAAGAATCGCGCCTCGTAGATCCCCTCGTCAGTCATCCCGTCGGGGAAGGTTAATTCGCCATCGGTGAGACCCTCGCCACTGGTCTTGGAGCCGTTGACGTAAAACCAAGCGAGCGAGCCGACATCCCCCGCGACCATGTCTTCCTTGTAGAGGCCAACCCAGTCCTTGGGATTCCCTGGGCCGTCGCTGAACGCGACAATGATTTCCTCGCCCTCAGCGTAATTGCCGAGATCAGTGCTGACTTCCTGCCCGAGCGCCGCCGGGGCTTGTGTGGCCAGAATCCCGGCCACGAGAAGCCATTTGATTTTTAACAGTTTGTTCATGAGTCGATGGTTCTTGTTTTGATCGGAATCGACGTTTGTCGTGTCAGGGGCAGATAGTCAGGAACCGGCATGAAAGCAGAAATGGCCTTTTTTAGCCGCAAAAAAAGCGCCCATCACAGGGCATTGCCACCAATTTGTGCCCAAGCGTGTCCAAGCAGCTGTCGCTTGGCCAAGCGAATTTGAGACTTGCCAAGCGGGGGAGGCTGCGATAGGCCTGTCCAAGCATGTCCAAGCAAGCGGCAGCAGATTGGGTCGGAACGGGCGAGGCATCGGCGGATCAGCGGCTCGAGCCGGCCTATTGGCGCACCCGTGTTTTCCGCAACAGCTACGTCCGCGACGGCAAACTGCACCGGGTGCGGGGCTGGTCGGCCAAGATTCAGCATCAGGGCGTGCGCCGGACGATCTCGCTTGGCGCGGTGGATCAGGATGTCGCGGCAGAGAAGGCGGCCGGGTTGTTCGCGGCCCTTCAGCAGCGCGGCTGGACGGCACTTGGCCAACGTGAAGCGATTGTCGAGCCGGACGGTGCCGATCCGCGCGAGTCGCTTGACTACTGGCGGCTGCGGTTGGTCGAGCGCAAATACCGGGCCGCACCCGATGCCAAGCCGGAGTTTTCCTGCCGCATCGAGCACGACGGCGCGGGCTGTTACTTCCCGCTGGGCACGCTCAACGAGGCGCACGCTGCGGAGGAGTCGTTGCGCATTTTCAACTGCGTCGTTGGCGAAGGTTGGGAGGCCGTCGCGGCTCGGCATCGGCGCGAACTGACACTCGCGCTGTTTTGGTTCGGCAGCCCGTTTTGCAGCACGTACACGACGATCCACACCCGCCCCGGCAGGGCCAAGAGTTTGGCCAAGCGCAATGAGGCGAACGCTGTTTCGGTTAATGTTTTCGTGGTGGAACCGGATGCAACCGTGGCGGCAACGCTGCACGAGTTGACAAGCCAAGCGCCGGGGTTCGATTGTTGTGGCACGTTCGCGGACATCGCTTCGCTGCGCGGGCTTGGCCAGGCGGACGCGCCGGGGTTGCTGCTGGTCAACCGCGGGTTGCCCGGGTTTTCCGGCGAGGAACTCGATGCCTGTTTCAAGCAGCATTTTCGCGACTGCCCGGTGGTGGCATTTTCGACATTCGAGGACAGCGAACAGTTGTTCAACTCCACCGCCGGCAGCCATCACGGATATTACCTGCACCGCACGCCGGAGGGCCGGATGCTGCATTTGCTCGAGGAGAGCAACACCGCCGCCAAGCGCACAGCGCGATTGGACACCGCTTCGCTCTCCCGCCGGGTCCGGCAATATTTCAAAAAGCAGGTCGACTTTTTGGCGGGCGAACCGGGGGAGGATTCGTTCCCTCACCTGACCCCCCGTGAGCATCAGGTCATGAGCCACCTCAGCCGGGGCGCGCTGGACAAGGAAATCGCCGAGTGGCTCCAAATCAGCGCTTGGACGGTGCACAATCATCTCAAGAACATTTACGAAAAACTGGGCGTCCAAAACCGCACCGAGGCGGTCATGGAATACCTGCAAAAATAACCCCACAACTCATGCTGCCAAAAATTGGTTATACTGCCGGGAAGGCAAAACTGACACCCTCGATCGGCTCGCTGTCGCGGGCATTTTTAGCCGCTAAACCCCGATGACACTCGATCCCCAATCGCCTGACCCGATCGCTGCCGCCGCCAAGGCGCGCCCGGATTGGAGGAGTTTGCCGAGCGAGTTTTTCGCGTCGGACGATATTTATCGCGCCGATCTTGAGCGGGTTTGGCGTCAAGGCTGGCTGTTCGTGGGGCATGATTGCGAGATTCCCCGGGCCGGGGATTTCCTCACCTTCAACATCGGCATCGACCCGTTGATTGCCATCCGGGGTGACGACGATGTGGTGCGGGTGTTCCACAACGTCTGCCGGCACCGGGGCACTCTGTTGTGCCGTGAGCCAAGCGGCTCGGTGCGGCAACTGGTCTGCCCGTATCACCAGTGGGTCTATGGCAAAGACGGCAAACTATTGTCGTGCCGTGGCATGCAGGACGGGCTGGACACCGCAGCACTTGGCTTGTCACCAGTGGCCACCGAGAACTTGTGCGGCTTTATTTTTGTGAACTTGGCCAAGCGGCCGGGTGACTTTGGCCCGGCACGGGAATTGATGGAGCCGATGCTTCGGCCGCAGGGTTGCGACCGCGCCAAGGTGGCCAAGGCGGTCAACTACACCGTCAACTCCAACTGGAAACTCGTCTGGGAAAACAACCGCGAGTGCTACCACTGCAATCTCAACCACCCGCAATACATCAAGGCCAACTACGACCATTACAACACCGATGACACTTCGCCGGAGTTAATGGCCAAAATCGCCGACAAGTCCGAACGCAGCGAGAAGGCGTGGGGCCGGCAGGGATTGGCCATCACCCATCAAAGCAGCGGCATGGCGCCGTTCCCGGACACCGGGGATGACGGCTGGTTTACCATCAATCGCACGCCGTTGGCCGACGGCTACGTCAGCGAGACGATGGACGGCCAGCAGGTCGCCCCGCTGATGGGCGACTACACCGACAACTCCGTCGGCACGCTCCGGCTTCGCACCGTGCCCAACATGTGGTGCCACGCCAGTTGCGATCACGTCGTGAGCACACGGCTGTTGCCGATCGACAAGACCACCACCGAGGTGCGCGTGATCTGGTTGGTCGATGAACAGGCGGTTGAGGGCAAGGATTACGATCTCGAAAAAGTCATGCCCTTTTGGCAACTCACCGCCGAGCAGGACTGGGGACTGTGCGAGGCCGCGCAGCTGGGCGTGCAGTCCAGCGGCTACAAGCCGGGGCCGTATTCCACCCACAAGGAATACAACGTCGAGCGGTTTGTCCGCTGGTATTTGAACCAACTAAAAAAAGGAGCCGAATAATTTTTAATGAACATCTTCGCATGTATCAAGCAGGTGCCGGACACCACAACGCGGATCAAGCTGCGCGGTGACGGCAATGGAATCGACGAGGCAGACATCCAGTGGATCATTTCGCCGCACGACGAATTAGCCATCGAGGAGGCGCTTCGGCTTCGCGAGCAGCGGCCGGACTCGACTGTCACTGTGCTCTCCGCCGGTCCCGAGCGGGTGACCGACTCGCTGCGAATGGCGCTGGCCATGGGCGCCGACTCGGCGGTGCGACTCGACCTTCCCGGCGACGCCGACTCCGGCATGAACGCCCGCTCTCTCGCCGCCGCCATCGGCAAACTTGGCCCGGCGGACATCGTGTTCACCGGCAAAGAGGCGATCGACGACGGCGCGGCCGCAGTTGGCCAGGCGCTCGCCGTGATGCTCGACATGCCGAGCGTCACCGTCGTCAACGGCATCGACTACGGCGACGGCGCGATCACCTGTCGCCGCGATGTCGGCGGCGGCAGTATTGAGGTCATCGAAACAACGCTCCCGGCGGTTGTCGCCGCGCAGGTCGGCCTCAACGAACCGCGCTACGCCACCGCGCTCAATATCATCCGGGCAAAGAAAAAACCGATCGACACATTGTCCGCCGACGAACTCGGCGTCACCGAAGCCAACCGCAAAACGCGGCTAAAAAACTTCGAGCTGCCTCCGCCCAAACAGCCGTGCCAAATCATCGAAGGCACTCCCGCCGATCAAGCGAAAAAATTGATCCGCGTGCTCGCCGAAGAAATCCAAGCCATCTAACCCGAAAAACAGACATGAAAATTTTAATCATTGCCGAACACAAAAACGGACAACTCAGCGAAGCCACGCAGGAATTGTTTGGCCTGCCGCTTGGCCAGGCGGAAGTCCACGCCGTCGTCACCGGGGAGGGCGTCGAGCCGCTCGCCGGGCCGCTTGGCCAACTCGGCGCCGCCAAGGTGCATCTCATCGACTCGCCGACCTTGGCCAGTGGCACCGGCGAATCGCTTGGCCAAGCGCTTGGCCAATTCATCCCGCAACTCGCCCCCGACGTCGTACTCGCTGCTCACACGCCGCAAGGCAAAGACTTGGCCCCGCGCTTAGCCGCCGCGCTCGATGCCGCTTTGGCAACCGACTGCGTCCAAGTGAGTTGCGACGGCGATCAAGTGACCGCCCGCCGCCCGGTTTACGCCGGAAAAGCCACGGCGGAAGTCGAGTTTACCAACGACAGCCTGAAAGTGATCACCGTCCGTCCGCGCACCGCCAAGTCGCCGGAACCGGACGCCACCCGCAGCGCCGAAGTCGCCCCGGTCGCCGTTGAGTTGCCGGAACAAAAAACTACGCTCAAGGAACTCATCGCCAGCGACAACGCCCGGCCGGACGTCACCGAAGCGTCGATTGTCGTGACCGGCGGCCGCTCACTCGGCAGCGCGGAAAACTTCAGCATCATCGAGGCGTTCGCCGACAGCATCGGCGCGGCGGTCGGCTCGTCGCGCGCGGCGGTCGATGCCGGTTACCGGCCGTACCGCGATCAAGTCGGCCAGACCGGCAAAGTGGTATCGCCGCAGGTTTATATCGCGTGCGGTGTCAGCGGCGCGATCCAGCACTTGGCCGGCATGCGCACTTCAAAACATATCGTCGCCATCAACACCGACCCCGACGCGCCGATTTTTCAATTGGCCGACTACGGCATCGTCGGCGACCTGTTCGAGGTCGTGCCACAACTCACCGAAGCAGCAAAAAACCGAAACGGAAGTTAGGCGATGGACACGATTGGCGACGCGGAGATTGTGGTGATCGGCGGCGGGGGCATCGGCTGCGGCGTCTTGCACAGCCTCTGCCAAGCCGGCAAAACCGACGTCCTGTTGCTCGAGAAAAACGAGGCGCTCGCCTCGGAGACGACCTCGCAGGCGGCCGGCTTGGTGGGTCAGGTTCGCACCAGCATCGAGCGCGTCGAGTTGGCGATGTGGTCGGTCAAAACGTTTTCCGAAATGGAAGCGGAGCCGGAGGCCAAGCCGGGCTGGCGGCAGGTCGGCTCGCTGCGCGTGGCATTGACCGACGAGCGCGTGGCGGAGTTCGAGCAGATGAAATCAGTCGCCGACAAGGCCGGACTCGAGACGGCGTTCATCAGCAACGATGAGGCTCGGGCCAAGTGGCCGATGTTCGATTTTTCACCGGCCAAGTCAGTGCTGTGGTGCCCGAGCGACGGCTATCTGCAGCCCAACGATTTGGCCATGGCCTACGCGCATCGCGCCCGAAAAAAGGGCGCGCGTCTGGCCACCGGCGTGCCGGTCGAGGGCATCCGCACGGAGAATGGCCGCGTCACCGGCATCGATACAAGCCAAGGCGTAATCGCTTGTGACACAGTCATTAACGCCGCCGGGGCACACGCATGGCACATTGCAAAAATGGCCGGGCTGCACCTTCCGATTTTCCCGGTGCGGCACGAATATTTTGTGAGTGTCGATGCCTACGGCATGCAGCCGGAACTGCCGGTGATGCGCGTGCCGGATGCCTCGCTTTATCTGCGTGCCGAGATCAACGGACTGCTGCTCGGCGGATGGGAACCGGAGTCACTTTCGCTCAAGCCGGATGATTTTGAAAACGGCCAGACGCCGCCCCGGGTCGAGGAGGATTGGGACGTGATGGGCTGGTTCATCGAGCAGATCGCGCCGCTCTACGGCAAGGCGGCCGACCTTGGTGTGCGGACTATTTTCAAGGGCTGGCCGACATTCGTGCCGGACGGGAAATTCATTATCGGCGAGAGCCGCAAACTCAAGGGCTTCGTGATGGCTGGCGGCTGCAACGCGCACGGCGTCAGTGGTTCGGCCGGCATCGGTCGGCACGTGGTCGAGTCGATGCTCGAGTCGTCGCCGTCGGACTACGTGCGAAGCCTCAGCCCGGATCGGTTCCTCGACAGCAAGTGGGACGCAGCTGAAGCGCAAACCAGGGCCAAGCGAATTTACGAAACTTATTATGCCCTCGGACACTGATCAAAAAGCACAACTCCCCCCGCGCGCGCGGGTCGTCATTATCGGAGGGGGTGTTGTTGGCTGCAGTGTGGCTTATCACCTCACGCGCCTTGGCTGGAAGGATGTTGTTGTGCTCGAGCGCAAGACGCTGACCGGCGGCTCGACGTTTCACGCGGCCGGCTTGGTCGGCCAACTTCGCAGCTCGGCCAGCATCACGCAACTGCTGAAATACAGTGTCGATCTTTACGGTAAATTGGAGGAGGAAACCGGCCAAGCGACCGGCTGGAAAGCCAACGGCGGCCTGCGCTTGGCCTGCAACAACGAGCGCTTGGCCGAGATCAAACGGCAGGCGACGACGGCGCACAGTTTTGGGCTTGAGATGCATTTGCTTTCGCCGAATGAAGCGAAAGATCTTTGGCCGATGATAGAGGTATCGGACGTGGTCGGCGCGGCGTTTTTGCCGACCGACGGGCAGGCGAGTCCGTCCGATTTGTGCCAGGCTTTGGCCAAGGGCGCGAAGATGGAGGGCGCGAAAATTATCGAGGGCTGCCGCGTGACCGGCTTCGATATTCGTGATGGCCGGGTCGCCGGTGTGCAGACGGAATTGGGCAACATAGAGTGCGAAATTGCGGTCAACTGCTGCGGCATTTGGGCGCGCGAATGCGGCCGCTTGGCTGGTGTCTCCGTGCCGGTGCAACCCATGCAGCATCAGTATCTCATCACCAAGCCGATCGAGGGTGTCACCGCCGATTTGCCGACGCTGCGCGACCCGGATCGGCTCTGTTATTTTAAGGAGGAAGTCGGCGGGTTCGCGATGGGCGGTTACGAGTTGAATCCCGTGCCGTGGACGCCGAAGGACGGGATCCCGCGCGACTTCCATTTTCAACTGATCGAGAGCGATTGGGATCAATTCGAGGGGTTGTTCCTGCAGGCTGTCGGTCGCGTGCCCGCGCTGGAAAATGCCGGTATCCGCCAGCTCATCAACGGGCCGGAAGCGTTCACGCCGGACGGCAGTTTCATCCTCGGCGAGTCGCCGGAAGTGCGCGGATTTTTTGTCGGTGCCGGTTTCAATGCTTACGGCATCGCGGCCAACGGCGGCGCGGGGCGGGCGTTGGCCGAGTGGATTGTCGGCGGCGAACCGTCGACGGATTTGTGGCCGGTGGACATTCGGCGATTCGGTGCGCATCACCGCGAGACGAAGTTTCTCATCGAGCGCACGACCGAGGCCACCGGCAAACATTACACGATGGCTTGGCCAAGCGAGGAACACGAGTCGGGCCGGCCGCTGAAGACGTCGCCCCTTTACGAGCGACTGAAGTCGGGCGGCGGTTGCTTCGGCAGCAAGTTTGGCTGGGAGCGACCGAACTGGTTTGCGCCGGAAGGCGTCGAGTCAAGGGACGAGCCAAGCTACGGTCGCGCAAACTGGTTCGAGCACGTGGCGCGCGAACACCGGCACACGCGCGAGGCGGTGTCGCTCTTCGACGAGTCGTCGTTCGCGAAATACCGGCTCGCCGGCCCGGACGCGGAGGCGGTGTTGTCGTGGATTTGCGCCAACGACGTTGCCGTTCCGCCGGGCCGCTTGGTTTACACGCAACTCTGCAACCGACGCGGCGGCATCGAAGCCGACCTCACCGTTTGCCGCTTGGCCAAGGATGAATTTTACATCGTCACCGGCACCGGCTCGGCGGCGCGCGATTTCAACTGGATCGAGCGCAACATTCCTGACGGGAGCGACGTGCAATTGACGGACATCTCGATGGCGGGCGCGGTGTTGGGGTTGATGGGGCCGCTCGCTCGCGAGGTGCTTTCGCAGGCGACCGATGCTGATTTGTCGAGCGATGCGTTTCCGTTTGCGATGTCGCGCGAGCTGCAAATCGCCGGTGCGACGGTGCGGGCGATGCGTGTGACATTCGTCGGCGAGCTGGGTTGGGAACTGCACGTGCCGGTCGAGTCGGCAGCGGCGGTTTACGATTTGCTGATGGAGCTTGGCCAAGCGCACGGCATCGCCAACGCCGGTTACCGCGCGATCGACAGTTTGCGATTGGAGAAGGGCTACCGAATCTGGGGTGCTGACGTGACGCCCGACCACACGCCGCTCGAGGCCGGGCTTGGCTGGGCGGCCAAGCTGAAAACCGACACGCCGTTCCTCGGCCGCGACACGCTCGAGCAGCAAAAGACCAACGGCTTGGCCAAGCGGTTGGCGTTTTTCACGGTGGATGATCCGGAGATCGTGCTGCTTGGCCGCGAGACGATTTATCGCAACGGCGAACGCGTCGGTTGGCTCACCAGCGGTGGCTTTGGGCATACCGCCGGCAAGGGCATCGGCATCGGCTACGTGCGAAACGCCGACGGGGTGGACCGTGACTTTTTGCTCAGCGGCGACTACGAACTGGAAGTCGCCTGCGAGCGTGTGCCGACCAAGCTGTCGCTGCAACCGGCTTACGATCCCAAGTCCGAGCGAGTGAAAATGTAATGGACGAACCGACGATTCAACTGACGCGCGAGACGTTCGGCAATATCCCGCCGTCGTCGGTCATTGCGTTTTACGTGATGGCCGCGTCGTCGGTGCTGGTGTTTTGCTGGGGCGTTTGGCGGCGCTGGAAACTTTGGCGGCAGGGCAGGCCGGTC
>CAUZVJ010000065.1:0-10317 GCA_963583225.1 Verrucomicrobiia bacterium | reverse complement strand
CGAGCCGACCACGCCACCGAACAGAGTTGCCACAGCGTTGGTGTCGCCCCCGGCGAACTGATCCAACCAGGCGACTAGCGAGCCAATCAAGCTCTCCTTCCCATCGAGCTTGAGGTAGTAATCAAGCATCTCCGGGAAGAGCGGGAAAATGATCGAAAACCCGACCACGTCGATAAACACGGTCAGGAACACAATGAGCAGGGTTGGTTTCTTCATCCGTTAAAGCCACGCACCAATACGTGCCGGCGTCGCGGGCCGCGCAGTCTAGGGAAGCCTGTTCACATTACAACGCCTTTCCCTGAAGCCTCGATGCGATTGATAAAAGCCGTTGCGCGGAGCTGCAGTAGGTCGTAGGTTTTCCCAAATCGATGGGTAATATTTTTAAGAAACGAATCCTCTGGCCGATTACTGCTGGGTTCGCGTTCAACCTTGGCCAAGCGGCGACGGTCACATTCGAGGCGGACGTTCGGCCGATTCTCAAGGCGCATTGTTTCCGCTGCCACGGCGAGGACGGGTCGGCCAAGGGAGGGCTCGACGTGCGCCTGCACAAGCTGCTGCTCAAGGGAGGCAAACACGGCACAGCCATCGTGCCGGGCCAAGCGGAGAAGAGCCTGCTCTACAAAAAGATTCGTGATGGCAAGATGCCTAAGGAACAGGCCAAGCTGCCGGCGGATCAGATCGACACCTTCCGCCTTTGGATCGAGCAGGGCGCCAAAACCGCACGGCCAGAGCCGGACAGTCCCGACGAATGGATCACCGAGGAGGAGCGTGGTTTCTGGGCGTTTCAGCTGATCAAAACCCCGCCCGTGCCCAGCGGCGCGGCCAATCCGATCGACGCCTTTCTCTTGCGCAAACTGAAAGCCAATGAACTTGGCTTCTCGAGGGAGGCCACCAAGCGCACGCTCATTCGCCGTGCGACCTTCGACCTCACCGGCCTGCCGCCCACCCCGGATGAGATTGCGGACTTCCTCGCCGACGAAACGCCACAAGCCTACGACCAGTTGATCGACCGGCTGCTGGCTTCGCCTAACTACGGCGAGCGCTGGGGACGCCACTGGCTCGACGTCGCCGGGTACGCCGACTCGGAGGGTTACACCGAGAGTGACGCCGAGCGGGGCTGGGCATGGCGCTACCGCGACTACGTCGTCCGCGCATTCAACGACGACCTCCCGTGGGATCGGTTTATCCGTGAGCAACTCGCCGGCGATGAAATGGTTTCCCCGCCGTACGCCAACCTGTCGCCGGAACAAATCGACAAACTCACCGCGACCGGTTTTCTGCGGATGGCGCCCGACGGCACCGGCTCCGGCGCAAACAACGCCGAGGCCAAAAACCAAGTCATAGCCGAGACGCTCAAAATTGTCTCCACCGCGCTCATGGGCATGACCGTCGGCTGCGCGCAGTGCCACGATCATCGTTACGACCCGATCCTGCAGTCGGACTACTATAAACTGCGCGCTGTCTTCGAGCCAGCGCTTGACCCGGCCAACTGGCGCACGCCGCAGAGCCGGCAAATTTCCCTCTTCACCGAGGCTGATCGGAAGCAGTGCGCCGACATCGAGGTCGAGGCGAAGAAGCTCGATGCCAAGCGACAGACCAAGGTTGATTTCTTCATCGAACGCACGCTCGAATGGAAGCTGCGCAAGGAGCCGGAGGAACTGCGCGAGTCGTTGCGGGCCGCTTACAAGACGCCCGCCGCCAAGCGCACTGACGAACAGAAAGCGCTCTTGGACGACCACCCGAGCGTGCGGCAGATCAGCCCCGGCTCGCTCTATCTTTACGACCGCGAATTCAACGACGAGATCGCCAAGCTCAACGCCGAGCGCAAGAAACTTGCCGACAAAAAAGACGCAGAGGCGCTGAAAAAAATCGACGAGCAAATCAAATATTTCCGCGACAGCCTCACTAAAAAAGTGCTCGACGCCATGGCCAAAAAAGCAGCCGACGTCCGGACCGCCAAGCCGGAAGAGCCGTTCATCCGCGCGCTGACCGAGCAGCCGGGCAAGGTGCCGGTGACGCACCTGTTTTTCCGGGGCGACCCCGGCCAGCCCAAGGCCGCCGTGAAGCCGGCCGACTTGAGCGTGGTGGCGTTGGGCAAAAACCTGATCCCCGAAAACGCCGCCGACCGGCCCTCGACCGGCCGCCGATTGGCCTTGGCCAAGCGCCTCACCGACGGGACGCATCCGCTCACGGGCCGCGTGCTCGTCAACCGTTTTTGGCTGCACCACTTCGGCCGCGGCTTGGTCGATACGCCGGGCGACTTCGGCAAACTGGGCGAGCTGCCAAGCCACCCCGAACTGCTCGACTGGCTCGCCAGCAACTTCATGAAAAACGGCTGGCGGCTCAAGCGTTTGCATCGGCTCATCATGACCAGCCAAGCGTACCGTCAAATCTCGCGGCGCTCGCCCAAGCTCGACGAGCTCGATCCCGACAACCGACTGCTCGGCCGCATGAGCGTCCGCCGGCTAGAGGCCGAGACGCTCCGCGACTCGATTCTCTTCGTGAGCGGCCAGTGGAACCCGCGCATGTTCGGCAAGCCGGTGCCGGTGAAGGAGGACGAAGTGGGCCAGATCGTCGTCGGCGTGAGCACGAACGACAGTTCCAATCGGCCGACCGGAAAAACCATCTCGCTCGGCGACGAGGAAAACCGACGCAGCCTCTACGTGCAGTTGCGCCGCTCGAAGGTGCTTTCGTTTGTCGATACATTCGACGCCCCGACGATGGAGCCGAACTGCACCAAGCGGACCGTCTCCACCGTGGCGCCGCAGGCGTTGATGCTCATGAACAACAGTTTTGTGATTAACGAAAGCCGGTCGATGGCAGGTCGGTTCCGGCGCTTGGCCAAGGGCAACCTCGACCGGCAGCTTGGCTTAGCTTGGGAAACCACACTTGGCCAGGCACCCGGCGCAGACGAACTGGCGCAGTCGGCGATGTTCGTTGAAAAACAGGCCGCCCTCTTCGCCGCGCAAAAAGAGAAGCAACCCGGCCTCGCCGCCTTGGCCAATTACTGCCAAGTGCTGCTCAGCTCCAACGCCTTCATCTATGTCGATTAACGAGTCACAACTACAATCGAGTCGGCGACATTTCCTCGCGCGGAACGCCATGGGCATCGGCGGTGTGGCGCTGACTTGGTTGCTGCAGCGGGAGGGGCTTATGGCCAAGGCGATCAAGCCGGAGTTGGTGAGTCAGTCGTACAGCCTCCTGCCCAAGCGGCCCACCCACGAGCCGCGGGCCAAGGCGATGATCTCGCTCTTCATGCAGGGCGGGCCAAGCCAAATGGATCTCTGCGACCCCAAGCCGAAACTCGACGAATGGGCCGGCCGGGACATCCCGGTGAAACTCAAGTACGACGACGCAGCCGGAGCCAGCGCCCAAGTGCTGCCCAGTTCGTGGAAATTCAAAAAGCACGGCCAAAGCGGCATCGATTTTTCGGAACTACTGCCCGGCTTCGGCGAGATCGCCGACGAGCTTTGCCTCATTCGCAGCATGCACACCGGCGTGAACAATCACGGCCAATCCATTCACGCCCTCAACAGCGGACGAACCGTGAGCGGCCGGCCGTCGCTCGGCAGTTGGCTCACCTACGGCCTCGGCACCGAAAGCCAAAATCTGCCGGCTTACCTCGTGCTGCGCGACCCCTCCGGCCTGCCGGTCGAAGGGACGTGGAACTGGTCGTCCGGCTGGCTGCCGGGCCTGTACCAAGGCACCGTCGTGCGGGCACGCGAGCCGCGCATTCTGAATCTCGAAGCTCCCGCAAATCTGCGCGGCGGCGGCCAGCGTAATTATCTCGACTTCCTTGGCAACCTCAACCGCAAACACAGCGCGACGCACCCCGGCGAACTGGACCTCGAGGCGCGCATCGCCAGCTTCGAGTTGGCCGCCCGCATGCAGACTTCCGCGTCCGACGCGATGGACATCTCCGGCGAGAGCGCGGCGACGAAAAAGCTGTACGGCATCGACGATGACGCGACGAAGGATTACGGCACGCGCTGCCTCATCGCGCGGCGGCTCGTCGAGCGCGGCGTGCGCTTCGTGCATGTGTTGAGCGGAAACCAATCCTGGGATCACCATCACGGCATTAAAAACTCGCTGCCCAAGGCCTGCAAAAAGACAGACCGCCCCATCGCCGGACTGATAAAAGACCTCAAGGGACTTGGCCTTCTCGACAGCACAGTCGTGCATTGGGGCGGCGAGATGGGCCGGCTGCCGGTGGTGCAAAACACGAGAAACGCCGGCCGCGATCACAACACTTACGGCTTCAGCATGTGGCTCGCTGGCGGCGGCTTCAAGGCCGGCCACATCCACGGCGAGACCGACGAGTGGGGCCACCGCTCCGTGCGCGACAAGGTGAATCATTACGACTACCACGCAACGCTGCTGCGCCTGTTCGGCCTCGACCACGACCAACTTAATTACAAGCGGGGCGGCCGGGTGCAGAGCCTCATCGACGGCCAACCGGCCCGCGTGGTGGAGGAGATTTTGGCATGAACAATCCGCTCGATCGCCGCCGGTTTCTCCGTCACAACACGATGGGCATCGGCGGGCTGGCGCTAGGCTGGCTGCTGAACCGGGAGGGCTTGCTGGCCAAGCCGGTCAAGCCGGAGTTGGCGGCCCAGTCGCACTCCATGCTGCCCAAGCGGCCCCACCACGAGCCGAAGGCCAAGGCGATGATTTCGCTCTTCATGCACGGCGGGCCAAGCCACATGGATCTCACCGATCCCAAGCCGGAACTGACCCGGCTCGACGGCAAAGAATACAGCGGCGACGTGCAGTACAGCTTCGCCAACGAGGCCAGTCGCACGCTGCTCGGCAGCCCGTGGAAGTTCAAAAAACATGGCCAGTGCGGGATGGATTTCAGTGAGTTGCTGCCGCACACGGCCGGCATCGCCGATGACCTTTGCATGATCCGCAGCATGCACACCGGGCACAACGGCCATGAGGTTTCCATCCGCTACATCAACGCTGGCATCCCCGCCGTGCTGGGCCGGCCGAGCCTCGGCGCTTGGCTGACGTACGCGCTGGGCAGCGAGACCGACGAGTTGCCGGCTTACATGGTGTTGTCCGACCCCGGCGGCCACCCGGTCGATGGCGTTCACAACTGGACCAACGGCTTCCTGCCAAGCCTGTATCAAGGCACGGTGTTGCGCGCGAAGGAGCCACGCATTTTTAACCTCAACGCTCCGGCTCAATTGAAGGGTGATGTTCAGCTCAACTACCTCGACTTTCTCGGCCAACTCAACGAAGCGCACTTGGCCAAGCGCCCCGGCGAACACACTCTCGAGGCGCGCATCGACAGTTACGAATTGGCCGCCCGAATGCAGACCGCCGCCACGGAGGCGCTCGACATCAAAGGCGAAAGTGAGGCCACAAAAAAACTGTACGGCATCAACCAGGACGCCACCCGCGAATACGGCACGCGCTGCCTGATCGCCCGGCGCTTGGTCGAGCGCGGCGTGCGCTTTGTGCAGTTGTTCCTCAACGGCCAGCCGTGGGACAATCACGAAAACATCCACGGCGCGCTCCCCGGCATCTGTCGCCGCACTGATCAGCCAGCCGCCGCGCTCGTGACCGACCTCAAGCAGCGCGGATTGCTCGACTCGACCGTGGTGCATTGGGGCGGCGAGATTGGCCGACTGCCGGTGGTGCAGTCCCGCTCCAAGCCGGGCCGCGACCACAACGGCCAAGGCTTCAGCACTTGGCTTGCCGGCGGCGGCTTCAAGCCGGGAACCATTTACGGCGAGACGGACGAAGTCGGCCACCGCGCTGTGGTGAACAAAGTCACGGCCAACGATTATCAGGCCACGCTGCTGCACCAGTTCGGCTTCGAGCACAAAGAGTTGGTTTACAAACACAACGGCCAACAGCAGAAACTGACCGCCGACCGCCCCGCCCGCGTGGTATCGGACATTCTGGCCTAAATCCGAGGATCAAACGCTTCGTAAAAAAACGAGCGTTCACCCTCATCCGGCCTTCGGCCACCTTCTCCCTGAGGGAGAAGGAATCAAACCGAACACGCTTGGCCATGCTCCCTCTCCCAGTGGGAGAGGGTTGGGGAGAGGGAGAACGCGGAAAACTATAATTGACACCCGGCACACTTCAAAACGATCAGGTGCGTTGAACGTGGGAGGGGCAAGTTCCACCTTGCCCCATTTTATTTTTCGTTTGCGGCGAGGTGGAACTCGCCCCTCCCCGTATTATTCGCCTTGGCCAAGTGCGCGGGTGTAGGCGGCTTTGAGTTGCCCGATTGATTTTTCCCAGTTGAGATGGGTATGAAATCGCTCGTGGCCAAGGCGGCCCATCCGCTCGCATTCGGCGAGATCATCGAGCGTCTCGGCGATCGCGCGGCCAAGCGCGCGCGCGGAGTTTTCCGGCACGTAACGCGCGGCGTCACCGGCGGAGAAGCGGCCCTCCTTCAGGTCGAACATCACCTGCGGCTTGGCGAATGTCATGTACTCGAGCACTTTGTTCATCGTGCAGTGATCGTTGTACGGGTTGATCGGGTCGCTCGACACGCCGAGGTCCATCGTCCGCAGTCCCGTAAACAAAAACTCGTTCGACACGCGGCCGGGAAGATCGACAAATTCCCCCAAGCCAAGCTCATCGCGGAGCGCGACCAAGTTGTCGTGTTCCGGCCCGGAGCCCATCAGCAAAAACTGGATGTCGTCACGGCCCTGTTCGCGCACCAAGAAATCCGCCGCCTCGATGATGTAGCGCACGCCGTCGGCGTTGCCCATCACGCCGACGTAGCCGACGAGATGCTTGCGCCCTTTTTTCAGCGAGGCATCCGGCTCGACACTTGTGTCTGCGATCTTCGGAGCGGTGCGAACGACGAACACATCGTCCGGCGACTGGCCGCCGCGCCCAATGGCGATGTCGCGCACCGACTCGTTCGTGGCGATCACCACGTCGGCGAAAAAATGCGTCGCCCATTCCGCCGCGCGCACAGCCCAGTACAGCAGGCCGCGTTTGCCGAACTTGGCCTCGAACATCTCCGGGCAAACATCGTGCACGTCGTAAATAATCCGCGTGCCGACAAGCTTGTACGGCGCAGCGACGAGGAACAACAAATCGGGCGGATTGCAAAGATGTACAACGTCGAAGCGGTGCCGCCGCCAAGCCTTCCAAATCAGCTTGAACTCGCCCCAGAGCGCTGAACTGTACTCGCGCAAAAAACCGCCGACCGCGCCGGCTTCCTCGCTGATCCAGTGCCGGTAAATCTGGATGCCGTCGATGACTTCCTCCGGCTCGGTGAAGCCGCGCATTTGCGGGCAGATGACGACCACCTCGTAGCCGGCGTCGCGCAGCGCGCACGATTCCTGCCAAACGCGGCGGTCGAGCGGCACCGGCAGGTTCTCGACGATGATGCAGACGCAGGGCTTCTCTTTGCTCACCAGCAAAATCCTTCGTAATGGCCCGGCAAGTCGCGCAGCTCCGGCCAGCCGTTGACGTCGAGCAGCGTGTGTTCGGTTGTGATGAGCGGCCGGAGCGTCTCGATGCCGACACACTTTTGCGCCGCGATCACAAGTCCCGCCTGGCCAAGCGCAGCGGCCAAGTCGTCGGTCAGCAGCGAGGCCAAGTGCGGCATTTTTTCATCGATCAGCCGCTTGTTGGTGCCGATGAGCTTGGCCAGATTCAGTTGCGGATCGTAAATGCTCAGCTCGAATCCGCGCCCGAGCAAGTGCTGCGCAACCTCGACCATCGGGCTTTCGCGCAGGTCGTCCGTGTCGCTTTTGAACGACAGCCCGAGCAGCGTCACGCGGCCCTTGGCCAAGCGCTTGGTTTGCTCGATGAGCTTGGCCAAGTGCGCCTCGTTGCTGGGCAGCAGACTGTCGATCAACGGCAACTCCACGCCGCCGCGCCGACCCTCGTGCGCCAACGCGCGGACGTCTTTCGGCAGGCACGAGCCGCCGAACGGGTTGCCGGGGCGCAAGTAATACGGCGACAAATTGAGGCGAGTGTCTTGGCAAAGCAACCGCATCACCGACTGCGAATCGACGCCAAGACTTTTGCCGATGCGGCCGATCTCGTTGGCAAACGTCACCTTCGTCGCGTGAAACGCGTTGCAGGCGTACTTGACCATCTCGGCGCTTGGCCAGTTTTCCGACGGGGCGTCCGCGCCGAAAAGCGGCGCCAACTCAGCGGGGAACGCCGAGCCGTCGCGCGTGCCGACGACGGCCAGCGACGGGTCGTCGAAGTCGGCCACAGCGGTGCCTTCGCGCAAAAATTCCGGATAAAAAAACAGGCGCAGTTTCCCCGACTCGAGCAAATCGGCGAGCAGCGTGTCGGCGATTTTTTGCGTGCTGCCGGGGAGCATCGTGCTGCGCAGGACGAGGTCGTGCGATTTGCCGGAAGCGCGCACCGCGTCGGCGATCTGCCCGACGACTTGCCGGACGTATTGCAAACTGAGCTCGCCGCTTTCGGCCGACGGCGTGCCGACGCAGACGAGCGACACGTCGGTGGCGGCGATGGCTTCCTCGTGATTTTGCGTGGCAGAGAGAAGCCCGTTTTTGGCCGCCTCGGCGAGGAGATCGTCCAGCCCCGGCTCGACGATGGGCGACACGCCGGCGGCGAGCGACTCGACTTTTTCGGCATGCACATCGACGCCCACAACGGTGTGCCCTTCTTTAGTGAGACACCCGGCGGTGACCGCGCCAACATAGCCAAGACCGAAAATTGAGACCTTCATTTCAGGCGCGGCAGACTAGGTTTCACCCGCACGGAACGCAAGGCCAAGAGGTGAAACTTGAAACTTGAAACTTGAAACTCCCCACCCCGTGTGACTCTGTGTCGGCTGGAACGAGGCTTGGGCATGATTACTTTTTTGAAGGGAACTCTCGCTGATGCGCTGCCGACGCAGGCGGTGATCGATGTCAACGGCATCGGGTACGAGGTGCTGATTCCGTTGTCGTCGTTCGAGAAGCTGCCGGCGCTTGGCCAGGCGGTGACGCTCAAGACGCAGCTCGTCGTGCGCGAGGATTCGCAGACGCTGTACGGCTTTGCCACGGACGACGAGCGCGATTTGTTCAAGATGATCCAGAGCGTGAGCGGCATCGGGCCGAGGCTGGCGCTGAATGTTTTGAGCGGCATGAGCGTGGCGACGTTCAAGGGCGCGATCGGTGCTGGCGACGTGAAATTGCTCTCGAGCATCAGCGGTGTTGGCAAAAAAACCGCCGAGAGAATGGTGCTCGAGTTGAAGGACAAAGTCGGCGTGGCGACCGGTGGCGTGGCGGCGCTTGGCCAAGCGGCGACACCGGGCGACAAGACAATCGCCGACACGGCGGCGGCGCTCGAGGCACTTGGCACCAAGCCGGCCGAGGCGCAAAAAGCCGCCCAAGCCGCCCAAGCGATGCTCGGGCCAAAGGCGTCCGTCGAGGAGTTGGTCCGCGCCGCGCTCAAGGGCGGAAGGTAAACGCAGTTGGACACGCAAGTCGTCATCCCGAACGAGGCTGGGCTTGGCCAACGGCTGGCGGCGAAGCTGGTTTGCGTGTTGCTGCGTCTGCTGAGGTTTACGTGGCGAGTTCATTTCTCCGACCCGCACGGGGTGATGGACGCCGCCCGCGACCAGCCGTTCATCCTCTGCGCGTGGCACAACCGGATCATCTACGCGCTGTTTGCCGCTCGCGATATCATCCGGCCAAAGACCGGCCGGAAGGTGGCGGCGATGGTCAGCGCCAGCAGGGATGGCGCGTTCGCCGTGGAGGTTCTGCGCGCCTTTGGCATCGTGCCGATCCGTGGCTCGACCAGTCGGAGAGGTAGCCAGGCGCTGCTGGAATTGTCCCGCCAAGCCAGGGCAGGGCTGCACTTGGCCATCACGCCGGACGGCCCGCGCGGCCCGTGTCACGAGATACAGGGAGGCATCCTGTCGCTTGCCCAGGTGACCGGCCTGCCGATCGTCCCGCTTGGCTGTGAGGCCGGGCGCAAGGTTCGAATTAACAGCTGGGACCGGTTCCAGTTGCCGTGGCCGTTGACACGCTGCGACATGGTGTTCGGTGAGCCGCTGGAGGTGCCCCGGAAGGTTTCCGACGAGCAGCGAAACGCACTGAAGGACGAGCTGAAACGGCGGATGGCGGAGATCAACCCGGAGTAATCGGCGGAGCCGCAAGGTTGCACAATTCCAAAAAACGGATATAACCACGCGCCGTGAATGCCGGTTCGTTGGAAGGTGCGCTGCGCCTGCAAAAGCTAATCGTTTTTAGCATCATCATGCTGCTTGTGCTTGTTTTGGGGTACATGCTGGCGGATGACGCTTTTTTCGCCGCGTTCGCGTTTGCCGGCATGGCATGGCTGATGTTGATGCCGTACCACGCGACGCTGTCG
>CAUZVJ010000064.1:0-10385 GCA_963583225.1 Verrucomicrobiia bacterium | reverse complement strand
ACTGGCGGAGCAGCTTTTTCGATCATCGTGATAATTTCCGGCACACCCCTTGAGCGGGCGAAGAACAAAACGGACTGGCCATAATCCGTCTCCGTCGAGACATCCGCTCCGGTTGATATAAGAAACTTCACCATTTTCGTTAGCTTGTGATAAACCGCCGAATGGAGAAGCGTCCAACCAGCATTTCCTTTCATGTTAACGTCCCCGCCGATTTTGATGATGAGAATGCTTAAATCCTCCCTTTCAGCCTCAACGGCCCGGGTCAGCACACCATCCAAGCTCCCCAACGGCCAAATCAGGACATTTATAATGTCCTCATCCTCGTCAGTGACCTTCTCGTAAAAAGCATGGATTTCGTTTATGGCATCAACTCCCGTATCCAAATCGACGAAATATTTGAGTGTTTCATAATGCCTGTTCACCGCCGCCAGAAGCGCGGCTTCCCCTCCATGGGCAACGACATCCACACCTTGGCTCACCAACAGTTTCACCGCATCCAAATGACCACCTGCCGCGGCTAATTTTAACGAGCTCGAGCCATACTTTTCGATGTCCGCTCCGGAATCGATCAACAGCGCCATGACATCGACATGGCCATTTTCGGCAGCGAACCCAAGAGGCGTCGTGCCGGATATATCCCGGGAGATTCCATTTTCCACCAAAGTCAACCAACGAAACTCCGCATTCACATCCACACCTTTGTCCAACTCCGTTTGGACTTTCGCCAAGTTTCCAGCCTCTGCATATTTCCAGATACCCGTTGGTTTTCCCCAATCGGAAGAGCCCAAGTCAAAGGATTGGCCAAAAGCTGATGGCATCGTTGTGAAACCAAGCACCGCTACGATTGTTTTTATCAGAGTCGTGTTCATTGTTTTTCCTTATGAGGCCACCGCACCACGCTTGGGCCAGGGCAAAAGATAGCACTGATTCATCAAAAACCGGTCATTGATAAAATCAATGGGAACATTGATTAAATCGATAGTCAGTAACGCCTTAGCCAAGCGCTTGGCTAAGTTCCACCTTGCCTCACGTTGGTGGTTCGGCAACGCTGCCCGCCCTGCATCTCAATTGAACCATGCACAAACTCCCTTCTGTTTTATTGTTGATCGGCTTGGCCAACGGCTTGGCTGCTGAAACCCAGTTTGCCCCCACCGATTGGCCGAACTGGCGCGGACTCACTTCCGACGGTCAAGCGCCGCTCGTCGCCGGGCTGCCGACGGAGTGGAGCGAGGCGAAAAACGTGGTCTGGAAAACACCGATCCCGGGCCGCGGCCACGGCACGCCGACGGTGGTGGGTGGGCAGATTTATCTCGCCACGGCGGATGAGGATGAAATGTTTCAGGCGGTACTCTGCATTGACAAAGCCAACGGCAAAGTCGTTTGGCAAACGAAGGTGCACGAGGGGCAGTTTTCGATCGGATTGAACACGAACGCCTCGCACGCAAGCACGACGGTTGTGCACGATGGCGAGCGGTTGTTTGTGAACTTCGTGATCGGCAATCAGGCGTTCGCCTCAGCGCTGAGTCTCGACGGCAAAGTGCTTTGGCAGAAACCGATCGGCAATTACAAAATTCATCAGGGCTACGGCAGTTCGCCGATGGTGTACCGCGACATCGTCGTCGTGAAAGCCGACACGAAAATCGGCGGCGCGATCGTTGGACTCGACAAAAAAACCGGGCGCGAGATTTGGCGGCGGGAGCGTCCAGAAATTGCGACCTACACCACGCCGGTGGTCGTCGAGGCGGCGGGCAGATTGCAAATGGTTTTTTGTGGCTGCAAACTCGTCACAAGCCTCGACCCGCTCACCGGCAAAAAACTTTGGGAGGTGCCCGGCTCGACCGAGGAGTGTGTCTCGACGCTGGTCACCGATGGCACGCATATTTTCATCAGCGGCGGTTGGCCGAAGAATCACACGGCAGCGATCGTGGCCGACGGCTCCGGCAAAATCGCGTGGCAAAACACCACCCGAGTTTATGTGCCGTCGTTGCTTATACGGGACGGGTTTCTTTATGTGACGCTGGATGATGGGTTCGCGATTTGCTGGAACGCGGCGACGGGCAAGCGGCAATGGAAGGAGCGGCTCGGCGGCAAGTTTTTCACGTCGCCGGTGATGGCGGGGAACCGGATTTACGGGACAAATCTCGCCGGCAAAACATTCGTTTTTGAAGCCAACCCGAATGAGTTCAAACTCGTTGCTACCAGCCAGCTTGGCGATGAAGTGTACGCCTCGCCGGTCATCAGCGGCGACCGGCTTTATCTGCGCGTCGCGTTCAAGGGAGACGAGCGGCGGGAGGTTCTTTACGCCATCGGCGGGAGGTGAGTCCGCGCTTGGCCAAGCGCTTGGTTTGGTTTCAAGTCAGCGGCCAGAAGTAGAGGATTAGCGGGGTGCCGAGGGTGGCGATGACGATTTCCAGCGGCAAGCCGACCCGCCAATAATCGCCGAACCGGTAGCCGCCCGGGCCGAGGATCATGGCGTTGCACTGGTGCCCGATGGGCGTCAGGAACGCACACGACGCGCCCACCGCCACCGCCATCAAAAACGGGTCGGGCTGCAGGCCAAGCGTGGCGGCGATGCCGACGGCGATCGGGGCCATGATGAATGCCGTGGCGGCGTTGTTGATGATGTCGGAGAGGCACATGGTCACAACCATGATCAGGGCGATCGTTGACCACGGCGGCAGAGACTCGGTCATGCCCCGAATCGACTCGGCGATCAAGCCGGTGCAGTCCGTCGATTGAAACGCTTGGCTGACCGGAATCATCGCGCCGAGCAGAACGATGATCGGCCATTCGACCTCTCGGTAAATATCGCGGAGCGGCAAAATCCCGCAAAAAATGTAGGCCAGAACGGCACCTAAAAAAGCGATGGTGATCGGGAATCCGGTCATGCTCAAACCGATGGCCCCGGCGAAAATCGCCACGGACAAACCGATCCGCGAGAACGTGCCGACGTTAAGTTCCCGCTCGGCCAAGGGCAGCAGGTTGAGGTCGGCGATGGTGTCGTCCATCTCCGGGGTTTTGCCGTGCAGCAACAGGACGTCACCGATGCGAAAGACGACCTCCTTGAGTTGCTTGCGGATGGGCTTGTTTTGGCGTGCCACGGCCATGAGCGTCATCGTGTTTCCGCTGTGTCGCCGGAGGTACGTCCGGGTGCGCCCCAGCAGCGGCGAACCGGCAGTCACGATGGCCTCGGTGAAGCCGGTGTGTTCGCCTTTCAGGCTGTCGATGCGATGCCGCATCTCCTTCGACAGGCGCAGGCCGTGTTCCTCAATCAACCCCTGAAGCTCCACCGGGTCGGCCTTGACGACGTACCGGCAGCCTTCCTGAATGACGCCGTCCGGATTGGGCGGCAGCACTTTGTCGTCCTTTCGGATGAAGCCGAAGAGGGTCATTTTTTCGCCAACGAGTTCCTCCACCTCGGCCACCGTTTTGCCGATCCATTTGCAACCGGCCGGGGTGCTGATCTCGGTGATGTAATCGTCAATTTGGAACAACGATTCCATCCCCGGTTTTTTGTGTGACTTGCCAGGGATCAGCCGCCAACCGACGAGCACGATAAACAGCAACCCGGCAATCGCAACCAAGCCGCCGACCGGCGAAAAGTCAAACAAGCCAAACGCCGGTTCACCGGTCAGCTCTGCGCGCAGGTTGGCGATGATGATGTTCGGCGGCGTGCCGATCATCGTCATCATGCCGCCGAGGATGCTGGCAAACGCCATCGGCAACAGCAGGATGGTGGGCGAGCGCTGGCGATCGATCGCCGTCTTCATCGCGACCGGCAGCATGAGCGCGAGTGCGCCGACGTTGTTCATGAAAGCTGACAAAACCATGACCACCAGCGAGAGGCTCAAAATGTGCGGGAGCCGGTTTTTTGTGAACGGCATCACGCTGCGTGAGATTTGGTCCACCACGCCGGAGTTGCGAAGCGCGCGGCTGATGATCAGCACCGCCGCCACGGTCACGACCGCCGGATGCCCGAACCCCTCGAGCACCCGCTTGGGCTCCTCGACCAGTTTGGAGGCTTCGCCCCCGAGCATCGCATCCAGCGCCACCAGCGCCACGAGCGAAATGACGGCCACGATGTCGTAGCGCCACTTGTTCCACGCGAACAGCGCGAACATCACGAGAATCAATCCTGCAACGGCTTTTTGGTCGGGAGTCATGAAATAGATTAGTCCAACGGCGGCGAAACTATAACAAGCTGGCCAAGCGCATTAAACGCAATTCCATCCCGCCACCCGGTTGGCCAAGCGGCTTTATTTCTGTTTTTTTGACTGCCGAAGTTTCTCGGCTTGGCGCAGCGCCTCGGTAATGACCCGTTGCTCGACGGTTGAATCCCAACGCGACGGCAGCCCGTAGTACAGCATGGCGCCGCCGCCCTCGTAACCGCCCTCGTTCCAGACTCGCAACGACGGGATGTAAGCCATCACGTCGTGACTGTAACCAGCCACCCAGGTCGCTTGGCCAAGCTCGCGCTTGAGCCGGAGCGCGTAGTCCACAACGACCTCGCCGCCCAGCGAGACGAAGGTCAACTCATCGCCCAGCCGCCAGGTCGCCACGGGATACGGGTAGGTCGGGGCGAGCCGGCCGTCTTTTTTAAGGCGGCGCAACTGCACCCGGGCACGGCCCTGCTCATAACGGTTCTCCGACTTGAGATTGGCCTCGATCTCGTCCCGGGTGGGGATTTTTTCAAACGGCAAATCGATCTCCCGGTAAACAGTATCCAGCCGGGCGGCAAGTGGTTTCATTTTGTCCGCCAGCGTTGCGTCGACTGCGGCGGCGAGTTGCCGTCCGTACTCCTCGGCCAACTCCACCTTGCGCCGGGGCAGCGGGTTGACGTCTGCCCCGCAACCAGCCCAGAAAAGTCCGACCGCGCCCGGGTGCGCCTTTTCAAAAAACACCTGCGCGTATCCGGGGTAGTCCCCGGACCATTTGTAATCGCTTAACACCGTGGCGTGACAGGCGTAGCCAAACGTCGTCGCCACCAACCGGCCTTCGCCATCGTGCACGCTCAGCACCGGGACATCGTGATCGACCGGCCCTTTCAGCACGCCGTCGGCACGCAGCTTGGGCACGTCGGCCTCGGTGTTGTTGCGTCGGTTCACGCCGATGCCCGTCGTGCCGCTTCCCCACGCCAAGCGCGCTGGTTCCATTCGATCGAAAGCCGCCCCGGCGGTCGTCACAATTTTATCCCGTAACTTTTTCGTGTACTCCTCCAGTCTCTGCCACATTTGCGGTGGAAAAAAATACATGGCGCGGAGGTTCTCCCCAACGACCGGCCCGGTGTGGGTGTGTGAAGTGCTGAGCAAAATTTGGCTCCGCTTCAGTCCGTGCCGCTTCATTAGTTCGGAGCAAACCGATGTCGAAATACCGCGGTCAATTCCGACCAAGTCCAGCGTGACCAAGAGCGCCCGTTGGCCGCGGGCATCCTCCAGCGCCAGCGCCTTGACCCAGAGATCCACCCGCGTGCCTTCCGAGGGCCGGTCACGCGAGCCATAGCCGCTGAGCCAAAGCGGCTGCTCCGGGGTGATTTTGGCCCTGGCGACGCCTGCCTTCCAATCGCCGTGTCCCGGCTCGGCTGCCACGGCGTGACAGGCGGAAAACACCAATGACAGCAGCAGTAAATGAGTGAATCGAATGGTTTTGGTTTTTCTCATAAACAATTGATCGGGCTCAATCTGTCGAATCCCGGCCCCACTTGCAAGCCCACCGGCGCACTCTAGCGCCAATAGAAAAACCGTCTCTTGGGGATTGTGCGCGGGAGGTTTTCCCGCTAGAAAACGGGCAGGATGCCATCCGTTGGAGACCAGTTGAGATCCGCCCGCGAGGAGCAGGGCTTGTCGCTCGAGGACGTTGGCGGCGAACTTAAAATCCGCACCACCCACGTGTTGGCTCTCGAGGAGGGGGATTTCGACAAGTTCGACGCTCCCGTTTTCGTGCGCGGGTTCGTCCGCACTTATTGCCGGATTCTCAAGATCGACTCAGCGCCGGTGATCGTCCAACTCAACCAGGAACTCGGCGGCACGGAAGCCCTCGCCAGCGACCCCGCCCTGCCTCCGGGCAAAAAAGGATTCGTCGATCAACTCACTCTTTTTTTGACGCGTGTCAACTGGAGCATTTGGCTGCCGTTGCTCGTGCTGATTTTGATCGCCTCCATCGTTTGGGCGGTGGTCAGCGCGCAGGAGGCCAAGCGCGAACGACTCGAGAGCGGCAGTTGGATCGACGACCTGCCTGCGGCCGAGTACCAGCCAGCGCGCGGGATGCTCGAGTTGAAAATCAACGACCTGTCGCCCGCGCCGGTCAAGGCATCCGCCACCAACTCACCAAGCGCCACCCCATGACGCAGCGGCACAGCCAACCGACCCGGCGCACGCTGGCGGTGGCCGGTCTGCTTGCGCTCGTTTGCGGCACAGCCCAAGCCGGCGATGTTGCCTTGGTCGATTTCAACCGCGACATCCGTCCGATCCTCTCCGACAACTGTTATCAATGCCACGGGCCGGACGCCAAACAGCGCAAGGCCAAGCTGCGACTCGACACCGAGGCCGGCGCGTTCCGCGATGCGGACGGCACGCGTCCGTTCGCCGCCGGCAAGCCAAGCGAGAGCGAAGTTTACCGGCGCATCACCACCGACGACACGGACGACCTCATGCCGCCGCCCGATTCGGGCCGTGCCCTCACCGACGGCGAAAAAGAGTTGATCCGGCGCTGGATCGGGCAGGGTGCCAAGTGGCAAAACCACTGGGCCTTCATCCCGCCCAAGCGCCCCGGCCTTCCGCTTGGCCAAGCGCAGGCAGGGGGCTGGCCGCGCAACGCGATTGACCACTTCATCCTGGCCAGGCTCCGCGCCGGGCAACTCGCGCCGTCGCCGGTCGCGGCCAGACGCACGCTCATCCGCCGTGCCACGCTCGATCTCACCGGCCTGCCGCCGACACCGGCCGAGATCGGTGCATTTGTCACGGACAAGTCGCCGCGCGCTTACGCGCGCTTGGTTGATCGGTTGCTTGCGTCGCCGCGATACGGCGAGCACATGGCGCAGGCGTGGCTCGACGCCGCCCGTTACGCCGACACCAACGGCTACCAGTCCGACGGCACCCGCAACCAATGGCACTGGCGCGATTGGGTCGTCGATGCACTGAATCGCAACATGCCGTTTGACCGGTTCACAATCGAGCAACTCGCCGGCGACCTGCTGACAAAGCCGTCGCTCAGTCAGCTCATCGCTACCGGCTTCAACCGCAACCACATGCTTAACGGCGAGGGCGGCGCGATCGCCGCCGAGACGCAGGTCGAGTACGTCGTCGATCGCGTCGAGACGACCGGCACCGTCTGGCTTGGGCTTACTGTCGGTTGCGCGCGCTGCCACGATCACAAGTACGACCCGATTTCGCAGCGCGAGTTTTATCAACTGTTCGCCTTCTTTAACGCCATGCCGGAACGCGGCGGCGGCAACATGGAGCCAACCATCAAGGTGCCCACGCCGGAACAGTCGGCCAAGCTCAAGCAACTCGAGACCGCGTTGGCCGGGCACCAATCCGTGCTGAACCAGCCCTTGGCCAAGTTCGACGCTGACCGCGAAAAATGGGAGATAGCGCTGCGGAATGAGCTCGAGCAAACCGGACGGCTCGACGGCTGGCGACGGCTCAAGCCGGACACCGCCAAGTCGGCCAACGGCACTGAGTTGACGATTCGCGATGACGCCTCGGTGCTGGCCGGCGGCGAGTTGCCGGACAACGACGATTACACGCTCATGTTCTCCACCGACCTCGCCGATATCACGGGCGTCCGACTCGAGACGCTCACCGATCCAAGTCTCAAAAGCGGCGGCCCTGGTCGCGACGGCAACTTTGTGCTGACCGGTTTTTCGCTGCAACCCGGCACCGACGAACTCGATTTCGCCAACCTCGAGCAACGCTTCGACAGCGGCGTGATGACCAAGGGCGCCAAGCCGCTCGACATCGACATCACCGGCCAACGGTTGCTCGTGCTCGACATAGCCGATGGCGGCAACGGCATTTCCTCCGACTGGGCAAACTGGGGCGAACCGACGCTCAACGGTCCCGGCGGCACGCTCAAGTTGACCGACCTCGATTGGCACACGGCGACGGCCGATTACAAGGTCGTTCGCAAAAACAGGAACACGCAGGATCAGCCGCTGCGCCTCGACGGCAAACCGTTCGAGTGGGGCATCGGCACGCACGCCAAGTCGCGAGTGGTCTTTGTTTTGCCGGAAGGCTACACGCGCTTCCGGGCCACCGTCGGGCCGGACACCGGCGCGCTCGAGGAGGTGCCCAACGCGGAGACGTCGATCCGTTTTCTCGTGCGTGTCAGCAGCGAAGGGCTGCCGGGGGGACTCGAGTCGCTGCTGTTCGCCAGTGCCGTGGCGGAGTTCAACCAGGACGGTCTGCCGGTCAGCGGCGCGATCGATGACGACCCCAAGTCCGGCTGGGGCATTTGGAAAAAAGATTTTAATTACAACCAACCGCGCAAGGCTGTTTTTCGTTTGAGCACAACTTGGCCCGCCGGCAAGGGCACGCGCTTCACGCTGCAACTGAAACACCGGCACGGCGCGAAAAAACATCTGCTCGGCCGTTTCCGCGTCTCTGTCACCGCCGCGCCCGGGCCATCGATCGAGATGCGCGACGCATTGCCGGAAGAGATTGTAAAGATTCTCCGCACGCCTGCGGCCAAGCGCTTGGCCAAGCAGCACGCCGTGCTCGCCCGGCATCATCGCGCACAGATGCCGGGCTTCATCGCGGCCAAGCGCGGAGGGGAGACCACCCGCGCGGCGATCAAAAAACTCAACGAGTCGCTCGGCAGCACCATGGTCATGCGAGACACGGACAAGCCGCGCGACACCTTCCTGCTCATCCGCGGCGTGTACGATCAGCCGGATAAAAACCAATCCGTCCGGCCCGGCGTGCCGGCCAGCCTCCCCGGCTTGGCCAAGGGCGACCGCGCCAACCGGCTCGACCTCGCCCGTTGGCTCACGCGACCCGATCATCCGCTCACCGCCCGCGTGACGGTGAACCGTTACTGGCAACATTTTTTTGGCGCCGGCCTCGTCCGCACCACCGAGGATTTCGGCGTGCAGGGCGAACAGCCGGAACACCCGGAGCTGCTCGACTGGCTTGCGACCGAGTTCGTGCAGTCCGGCTGGAACGTCAAGCACCTGCACCGGCTCATCGTCACTAGCGCGGCCTACCGGCAGTCCTCCGCCGTGACGCCGGAGTTGCTCGAGCGCGATTCGCAAAACCGGCTTATCGCCCGTGGCCCGCGCCTCCGCATGAGCTCGCAGGCCATTCGCGATCAGGCGCTTTCGATCGCGGGCCTGCTGGTGGAGCGGACGGGTGGGCCGCCGGTCAAGCCGTACCAACCGCCCGGCGTCTGGGCTGACTTCAGTTTCGGGAAAATCGTCTACAAGCGCGACAGCGGCGAAGCGTTGTACCGGCGCAGCCTCTACACGTTTTGGCGGCGCTCGGTGAAGCCGGCGATGTTTTTCGACAACCCGGCGCGGCGCGTCTGCTCCGTGCGCCCCAGCCGCACCAACACGCCGATGCACGCGCTCAACCTGCTCAACGACACCACTTACGTCGAGGCCGCCCGCTGTTTCGCCGAGCATCTGCTACGGCAACCGGGGAGTGACGCCGACCGGCTTGGCCAAGCGCTCTCGCTCGCCACCGGCCGGCCGGCCAAGCCCGCCGAAATCGATCTCTTGGCCAAGCGCCTAGCCAAACTGCAGGCGCATTACGCCGAAAAGCCGGAGTCGGTGAAGGCGCTTTTGTCGGTGGGCGAAGCCAAGCCGGATCCGGCGCTCAACGGCACACAAGTCGCCGCGCTCACCGGCGTCACCAGCCTCATCCTCAACCTCGACGAAGTCATCACAAAAGAATAGCGGCTGCGCTCAGTCGCGCCATGACCGGGCGATTTCTTTTGCAGCCTCGGGCCAGGTGGGATGGTTCAGCTTGAAGCCGGACTTGAGCAATTTCCCTGGCACAACCCGCCGGCTTTTGAGCAGCAACTCCGTCTCGGTGCGCATGAAAAACGCGCCGATCCCGAGCATCCACGCCGACGCCGGCAGGCCGTAATTCACGCCGCACGCCTCGCGGAACGCCCGCATGAAGTCGCGGTTCGGCATCGGGTTGGGCGAGCACATGTTGATCGGCCCGCTGAGTTCCCCGTGATCGAGGCACCAGTCGAGCATCTGCAAAAAATCGTCCACGTGCAGCCAACTGACGTACTGCGTGCCCGGCCCCTGTGTGCCGCCAAGCCCGAACCGGGTGATGTTGCGAAACGCCTCGAACACCCCGCCCGCGCCGGTGCCGAACACCATCGACAGGCGCATCGCAATGCGGCGCGTGTCCGGCGTTGCCGCGTTGAACAGCGCC
>CAUZVJ010000063.1:0-10537 GCA_963583225.1 Verrucomicrobiia bacterium | reverse complement strand
GCTGGTGATGAGCGGCGCCCGGGTGATGACAAAAATTTTCGTGGTGCTCGCTTGGCCAAGCGAGGAGGCGAGGGTGATTTTTCCGCTGGCGGCGAGCGGGACGGTTGCTTTGAGTTGCGTGTTGGCCACGACGGTGAAACCGGCCCGCACATTGCCGAACCACACGGCGGCGACCGACTTGAAATTGACGCCGCGAATGACGACCGAATCGCCGGGCGCGCCCACCCACGAGTCGAGGCTGTCGATGATCGGGCCGGGGCCGGTGACGACAAACGGCTCGCTGCTCGTGCCGGACTCGTCATGCGAAACAGTGATCGCACCGTCGGTGACGCCCGGCGGCACGACGGCGCGAATCTGCGTCGCGGCTGTAATGCTGAAGTTGGCCAGACGCCCGCCAAACTTCACTGCCGTGACGCCGGTGAAATTTTGCCCCTCGATGGTCACAATCGTCCCCTGCCAACCCCGCGTCGGGTGAAAGCCGGTGACGCGCGGCGCGACAGCAAACGGCATCGGCATCGTGATTTTGCCGAACGGCGTGGCCATCGTCGGCTTGGCAGTGGTGCCGGTGTCGGGGACGGTGGCGTGAATCTCGAACACGTGCGGCCGGCCCTGTCCGTCGAGGACGGTGAGCGGCTCCCAGTCGGCCAGTGCGTCGCCGAACTTTACCGCGCTCACCGACTGCAATTCGCTGCCGGTGAAAACGACGCGCGTGCCGGGGCGTCCGTGGCGCGGCTGCATTTCGGTAACGACTGGGGCGGCACGGAGTCCGATTGGCCATGCGATGAGCGCGGCAACGGCGGCCAACCAAGCGCAGAGGGAAATTTTGCGGGCCAAGCGCACGGCGGCTCAGGCGATGCCCAAGGTCTTTTTGCCCTCCTCGCTGATCATCGACTGGTGCCAGGGCGGATCCCAGACGACCTCGACGCTGGCGTCGTCGATGCCCGGCAGGGAGAGGATTCGGTTTTGGGCGTCGGCGGCGATCGCCGGCCCCATGCCGCAGCCGGGGGCAGTGAGGGTCATTTTCATCTGCACCCGTTTGCCGCCGCCGTCGGGCAGTTCGTCGATGACTAGGTCATAAACAAGGCCAAGGTCAACGATGTTCACCGGAATCTCCGGGTCGTAAACCTGCTTGAGCGACTCCCAAACTTCCGACTCGGTGGCGGGCGCGCCGGACTCGCGCGGCTTGGCCTCGTCCGGCACCTCAAAGCCAAGCGCGTCGGCGTCGCAGGCATCGACGCGGAACAGTCCCTGCGGCGAGCGGACGGTGTACACGCCACCGAGCGACTGTGTGATATCGACCGGCGTGTCGGCGCCGATGGTCATCCGTTGGCCGGAAGGGATTTGCGTGACCTCGCACTCGCGGGTGAAGCGGACGGATTGAATCTCCTGCATCGGCCGATGTTCAACGGCAGCGGCGGAGGTGTCGAGGGCGAAGTTGGCGGCTCAGTGCGGGATTCTGTCTTTGCGGGGATCGATGAGAATGGCTTTCTTCATCCGAAGAAGATCCATATCGCCGCCGGGGCTGGGCGAGGCGTTGTGGCCCCGTTTTTGTTTTGTGCGATTCTCGAGCCATTTCCAACTCTCGGAATGGCCATCGGCGAATCCGAATGTGCCGGCACCGTTGTGCCAGTAGGCGGGAGAGTTCTGCCAGTGGTTGGCGGCGTAAACGGGAATCGCGAAATAGCCGTCATCGATGGTGCCCTCGTTTTCGTCGAGAAACACAAACGCGTCAGACGGCGGCGGGCTCTTGATGTCAGACATCTTCCTGTGCGGCGGGTATTGGGCACCCTGCACCCAGGTAATCGTTCCGCCCATGTGGCCGTTCATAGAGTAACTGCGGGCAGGGATGTAGACGCGATTGTTGAACATCATGTCCGGATGAGAGGGACATTGGTAAATCTTCACTGAGGAGTTGTATTTAAAGAGCTGTCCCTTGGCGATGATGGCTGTGTTCGTGGCATCGGGCAGGCGTTGAACCCAGTAGCCCGGATCGATCCAGGGAAACCCAAACTTTCTTACCTCATTCGGGTCCTTACTAAGCCCGTTGCTGATGATGGAATCGTCATTGTCGGTGGCGTACATGAACCAGCAAAGGGCCAGTTGCTTGGTGTTGTTGAGGCAGTAGGTGCCCTGCCCCTTGGCCTTGGCCTTGGCCAGCGCGGGCAGCAGCAACCCAGCGAGGATCGCAATGATGGCGATCACCACCAGCAACTCGATCAACGTGAATCCGTATCGCTTGGTCGTGCTTGGAGTGTTCATTGTAATAAGTAGTTTTGATTCAAATTAAAGTTCAACCGCTTCGCCAAGCGCTTCATGGCAGAGGTTTTTTGCACACAGGACAAATCGGCCGACCATCCGCCATCTGGTTAGCCTGCACGTAAAAACAACCGTTTACGGGACACTTCTTGCCGTCCACCAGCCGGCCTTTGTTGCACTTAGGGCAAACCATCGGCTGGCCGAGCATGTTCGGATTGTCGTCGTAAAACCGGCCTCGCGTTTCCGGGTCGATGACCTGCATCTCCCCGCAGGCGCTGCATTGGGTCCAGGTGCCACCGTCGGGAAAATCGGCGCTCGTACCTGACGAGGACACAAAACTGACGATGAAGCCGCCACAAAGAGCGATGGCGGCAATGGAAAGTCCCAGCTTGGTCTTGTCGTTCATCCGACTTACCACCACTCGCGGTGCGGCTGGTTGTCGTTGTTCCAACGCCTGAGCATATTTGCGGCATCGGACTTAAATGCACCATTATGCTTGCGGGCTACCAAATCCATCATCTTGTGGTATTCGGCATGCCCGTCGGCCAACAGAATGTTGGAGCCAAGTGTGTGCCGTTTGCTCGGCCATTCCCGAGCGGGGTTATTAAAGTTGCCGCCGTCGCAGGGATCCACCGCGCAATCCCATATCCCATCCGCCTGGGTATCGGAAATGCAGACCATGTCCGAGGGCATACGCACCGTACTCTCGGGAATCAAATCCTCCTCACTGCGAACATCCCCACCGAGACCCAGCGTGCGGTTTTTAACCCTCACAAATTCACGCACTCCCCAGTCGTTGTAACCGTAGGTGAAGAACGCACCTCCCCCGGGATATAGGTTGAAGGGAAACGCCGGATCCTTCTTCGTGGGATCCTTCCCCTTGTAATCCTTCCACCTGAACCGGTCCGCTCCATTGCCTTTTTTTGCCGGGCAGAAAAACAGTTCCGTGCTTCCAGTATAGCCGTAAAGCCGCCCAGGCCAAGCTATGGCGTTGTTGACCGGGTTTCCGGTGTACTTGGATATGCCGATTCTGGCCCGGGCATCCCAGTGCCCCGGGTAGTAGGCGTTGTCGTCAACGTACATCTTCAGGGCGATGCCCATCTGCTTTTCGTTGTTCATGCAGAAGATCTGCTGCGCTTTGGCCTTGGCCTGTGCCAGGGCCGGCAGAAGCATGGCCGCCAGGATGGCGATGATGGCGATTACCACCAGCAACTCGATCAGCGTGAAGCCGTATCGCTTGGTTGGGCTTGTTGTGTTCATTTGGATGGATAGCCTCGGCTCAGTAACAACGGTGAACGGCGACACTAGCATTCACCCGGAAAAAATCAACGCGAAAATGGGTGTTTTTTGACTGGCCGAGGCTGACCGTTGGGCGCAGGCTCCAGCCGTCCAGTAACTCGTTCAAGAACCATGGCAGACTTAACCTTTAACTGTCCTCAATGCGGCCAGAACCTGACCACAGACGAGAGCCTCACCGGCTCGGAGATCGAATGCCCCTCCTGCACCAAACCGATCAAAATCCCCTCGGCAGGCGATGAAAATGTGCAGAGAGCAGAGGCGGAACCGACCGCTCCCCCCGTGGCTGAGGAACCGGAGTCCAAAAAACTGGCGGTGCCGGTACACGAGGGCGAAAAGGTGTTGCTGAAAAAAGAAAGCTCGAAAAAAGAGGAGGAGGAAATCACCGGGGATGGAAAAATCTGTGTCAAGACCATCAAGCGCGGCGACTGCATCGAGCTGGGGCTGGACAAGTTTGACGAGTCGGTCAACCTGTTTCTCGAGAAGATCGCCCGCGAGCAGATCATCAGCGTGCACTCCATGAACTACTCGCACTTCGACCCCACCACCCAGAAGTACCTGCCCGACTATGCAGCGATGATTGTGTACGAGCGGTAGAAGGAAGTTTTCAGTTTCAAGTTTTCAGACACGGATTTCACAGATTTCCCGGATTTAGAATTTGATTATCTGTGAAAATCCGTGAAATCCGTGTCTCTTTTCAGAAGACGAACGGCGAGTTGAACAGGCCGCACTCGGGGCACCGGGAACGATCCACGTCGTGGTCGTCGGTGTAAACGTAGGCGCACCCGTCACAGCGAAACACCCGGTCCTCGGTCGGCTCCGGCTCGAACCGTTTGCGCCGAAACTCGTACAGCAACACGAACACACCCAGCAGGCTGATCACGACCGCGAAGCAGAGGAAGATGACTTGATCGGGATACATCAGTTCGACGCCGGGGCCGGGGCGGGTGGCGGCTTGGGCGGTGCCACTGTCCGCCAATGGAACAGCGCCCCGCCCCACTCCAGCGCACCCGGCTGGTCAGGGCGATCGAAGCGGGTGCGCTTGGCCGGCGTAAACCGGATGCCCCGGAGCAGCTCCAGCGCGCGCCGGTCAGCGGCGGCCTGAAACGGGTCGCCCTTGGCCAAGCGATCCGCGATCGTGGCCGACACCACGTAACCGTCCGTGTTCACGCCAATCCGGACATGCGTCCGCCGCAGCGCCTCGTTGTGCGGGAGCGCCGGGACGGACACCGGGCGCACCAGCGGCCGCTTGGCCAAGCTGCCGAGGATTTGCAGCTCGGAGGCACCACGCAGCCCCAGCGGCGCCGGCTCCACCGTCATCGGCCTGGCCAAGCCCTTGGCCGGGATGCCCGACACAACTGCCAGGTGATCCGGCAGCGCCTCACGAAAGGCGGCCCCCAGCGTGGCGGGTTGGTTGTCGAGCAGTCGCGGTGTCTCATTCCAGTCGATGAGTTGATGCTCCACCCCGGAAAACCGGCGCCAAGCCGTCCCGGAAAAACCGCGCCGGTTCGGGCGGGTGAACAGGGTTGGGTCGCTGAACGCCGACCCCGAGCCGCTGTCGGGGATCAGTTGAATCTCCGGCATCAGCCGTAGCAGCGCGTTTTCGGGTTGCGCCCGCACGGCAAGCGGGGCGCGGCCCAGCCAAAAAAGAACGCCCAGTTGCACCGCGAAAACGATCACTACCCAGATGCCAATGGCTTGGTTGGACCAGCCCTCCCCCGGCGCGATGGTTGACGGCTCGTTGCTCACGGCGCTGCGCTGGGTTCCGGCTCAAATGGGCGTGAAAAATCCGGCGGCCGCGACGCCAATAAAACATGCCCGACACCGATCTCCCCGGCGAGAGTGCAGAGCCGGACAATCGCCTCGTGCCGCACGGCCTTGTCCGCTTGGATCAGCAGGGAAACCTCTTTCGGGGTCTTGCCGCCTCTCTCGATGGCCTGGATGACCCGGGGGCGCAGCAACTCGGTCGAGGGCAGCTCCACCTCCACCTGTTGCCCGGCCTTGAGTTGGTCGTCGAGACGGGCCATGCGGCCGTTCACACGCACCCTACCCTGCTCCACCGAGCGCCGGACGATGTTGTGATCCAAGTCAGGGCGGCGGTTGACCAGCAACTCGGCGAGGGGGAGGTTTTCCTCCTCCTCACTGACGGGCAATGAAATGAGCTCGTCACGCAAAATGAGTCCGCGAAAATAAAGAATCCCGTTCGCATCGACGGCCACCGCCAGCGACGGGTCACCCACGCCGGTGCGCTGGGAGGAGACCGGCAGGTTGATGTCCACCTCGATGCCCGGCTTGAAAACCATGGAGGTGTGAAACAACAAAAGAGGCAGCATCAGGAATAGCACCCCGACAAACGGGGCAAAGTCCAACCGCCCGTGAAAGGGCAGGATGTTGCCGTGATGGGTCATTTGTCAACCGGCTTGGTTGCCGCCTTGCGAGCCGCCCGGGACTTGGCCAAGCCGGCCGACTTGGACGGCGGCATTTCAACGGTGATGATGTTGAGGATTTCCGACGAAATCTTGTCGATGTCCACGGCCAAGTCGTTCTTGCGGCCGACGAGATAGTTGAAGGCGACATAGCACGGTATCGCGATGGCCAGGCCAAGCGCCATGCAGACCAGTCCCTCCCAGATGCCGCCGGCCAGCGTCTTGGCCAACACCCAGTTGCCCTGCTCCCACACGCCGCGAAAGATGCGGATGAATCCCAGCACCGTGCCCAGCAGGCCGAGCAGCGGGGCAATCTGCGCGATGGTGCCCAGCATATTCAGGCGTTTTTCCAGCCGGGCCACCTCGATGCGCTTGTTGTCATCGAGCAGTTCGCGCAACTGTTCCCGCGACTGTTCGCGATTGAGGATGCCCATCTTCGTCATCCGCGCCACCGGCCCCGGCGTGGCATCGCAAATCGCCACCAACTCGACGATGTTGTAGTTGTTCTTCAGGTTGGCCCGGATCCCGGCAATGAACTCGGTGGTGTTGATCTGGATGCGGCGATAGTTCAGCACGCGCTCAAGGAACACCGTCACCGCAAACGCCGAGACCAGCAGCAGCACCCACACCATTGGGCCGCCCTGCCGCAGCAATTTCCAAGCGGAATCGCCCGCCTCCAAGACATCAGCCTGCGCCAATAACTGCCAGTTCACGCCCCCTTATAGGCTTGCCGGATGGAGAGTTTCAAGTTTGAAGCACAGTGCTGCCCACAAATCGTACTCGAATTAATCCACCCGCATTCCGTGGACGATGCGGCGAACTTACTTGCCGCCGGCCGGCCGGCCGATGCACCACAGGCTCTCGTGGGTTCGCAGGTAGATTGCGCCCTCCGACACTGCCGGCGTCGAGTTCGAGTACTCGCCCAACGGGTTGCTCGCCAGCAACTCAAACTTCGGGCTGGCGCGAACCACGTGCGTGTCGCCGGATTGGTTGGTCACATACACCCGGTCGCCGACCAGCACTGGCGAACCCCAAACGCCGGGATCACTCTTCGTTGCCGGCAAACGCTCGGAGTAAACCGTCCCACCGGTTTTCAAATCGAGACACGTCATGAAGCCGGACATGTTCACAAAATAAGCGTGCCCCTCGTGCATGACCGGCGTGGCGATGCGGTTCTTTTTCGCGCGTGCCTCGTGCCAAAGCCGCTTGGCCGTCACGTCGCCACTGCCGCCCGGCTTCACCGCGAGCGACGCCCCGAAAAAACCGCCCATCGCCAGCACGATGTTGCCATCGTAAACCGGCGACGTGTACACGAGCGGGTTCAATCCGTCGCAATGCCACAACTCGCTTCCGTCCTCCGGGTTGATCGCCCGCAGCGTGTTGGCCTCGCTGATAACCAGTTCTGCGCGGTCGTTTGCTCTGATGATAATCGGCGTGCCGAACGCGCCGGTCTTCCCGCCTTTGCCCCCGCGAAAACCGTCCACACGATCGAGGTTGTCGCGCTCCTCGACCTTGCGTTTCCAAACCGTGCGCCCGGTCAACTTGTCAAGCGCGTACAGCATCGAGTGCGGGCCGGGGCCGTGATAAAGAATGCACACATCGCCGAACAACACCGGCGACGTGCTGCTGCCCCACTCGTGCACCTGCGGCCCGAGGTCGCGATGCCAAAGCTGCTCCCCATCGAGGTCGTAAGCGGCGATGCCGGCCGAGGCGAAGTTCGCCACCACGATGCGGCCATCCGTCGCCGGCGAACCGGAGCAGTACGGGTTGGTCTTGTGGGTGGTTTCCTTCTTGGCGTAACTCACGCCATTGCGCCAGAGCAACTCGCCGGTGCGTTTGTCGAAGCACATCACCGTGCGGCGTTTGTCGGCGTCGGTTGCCTGCGTGATGAACACCTTGTCGCCCCAGACGATCGGCGAACTGTTGCCGCGATCCGGCAGCGGCACCCGCCAGCGGACGTTCTTTTCCGTGTCCCACTTCAGCGGCACCGTCTCGCCCTTGGCCAAGCCGGAGCCGGCCAAATCCCCGCGCCACGACGGCCAATTACCCGCGCTCACGCCCACTGCCAAACCAAGGCCAAGCCCGAGCATTACGAACCCTCCGAATCGAGTGTTTGCGTTCATCCGGGGAGGCTATCGCGAAGCCTTGGCCAAGGGCAGACTTTTTTTGCCCGTGGAGCTATTTCAGCGCATCGAGAATGATCTTAGCTACTTCGGCGGCCAGAGCGGCCGAGCCTTCCGGCGTGAAATGCACGTTCACCGGCCGCTGGATTTTCGCCAGCCTCGCGAGCGCAAACGAGTACAGGTCGTGAATCGGCACGCCATGCTTTTGCATCACGCGCTTGGCTGCGGCGTTGTAGCTCACGACGTCTGCCGGGATGCGGCGCGGGCCGACTTTGCCCTTGGGCACCGGCGTGGTGTTGCGCCAGATCAGCTTGGCACCCGTCTGCTTCAAGCGGCGGACGAGCGAGTCGAGATTCTTTTCGTACGCGGCCAGTGTCACCTGCCGTTTGCCGTGCGGCATAAATTTCAAGTCGTGCAGACCCCAGTTGAAATGAATGACATCCCACTTGCCCTCCCCAAGCCACGAGTCGATCTGCACGAGGCCCTTGGTCGTTGGGCCGCCGTTGGTGGGGATGCGGTGCACGTTGGCCTTGCCCTTGAGTAATGCGCGGGTCGGCAACGTGTAGCCGATGGAGATCGAGTCGCCGATGATCAGCACGCGCGGCAGCCCCGGCACGTCTTTGATCGGGGCCAACGCGCTTTGCGCTTGGCCAAGCGCGGGGAGCGTAAAAAATGTCACGAACAGAATCGGGAACAACTTGGTTTTCATTTTTTGCTTAAGTTTGGTTGGCGGAGAAAATTTCGTCGGCCTCCTCGAGGGTTTCTTTCGAGCCAATGTCGTACCACGTTCCGGGCACGCTCCACGTGTAAACCGGGATTCGCGGATAGAGCCACTGGATCAGCCGGCCGGGCTGGTCGGGGTTGTTGCCGTCGGCGAGGTATTGGTCGATGAGCGGCAGCACGGCTTTGGGATAGTGATACAGCGCGATGCCGATCAGCGTCGATTTCGGCTCGGCCGGTTTTTCCTCAAAGCTGGCGATGCACCCGTTGGTGTCCGGCTCGACGACACCGTACTTGGTCGCCTCCTCCAGACTGCCGACGTCGTACACGCCGAGCACGGGAGCGTTTTTCTCTGCGCACAAACGGCCGTACCCGCCGAGTTTGTCACTGAATAAATTGTCGCCGGCGACCACGATGACATCGTCGTCGATGCCTTGGCTTTTCAAAACCAAATGCAGGTCGCCGATCGCGCCGAGTTTGTTGTCGTCGCCGGTGGAATGATCGTTCACAACGCGAACCGGCGCGGCAAAGCCGGACGCATCACGGCTGCCGGCCCATGCCTCAAAATGTCCCGCGAATTTTTCATTGGTCACGACGAACGCCTTGTCAATGGCGTCGATCGCCCCGAGGCTGGCCAGGACATGATCGACCATCGGCCGACCGGCGACCGGCAGGAGCGGCTTTGGCTGATTGAGCGTGAGCGGGTAAAGACGCGTGGCGTATCCGGCGGCTAAAATGATCAACTTCATCAGGGCGGCGGAGCCTAAAAACACAGGCCCAAGTCGTCAACGCCGGGGGTCACAAAAAAACTTCAAAAAAAACTGAAACTTATCCGCCCCTGAAACGTATGAATCTGCTCATCGTACTTGTACTGAGTGCGGTGTGTTTTCATCGGGTTGGCCCTCGTTCGGTTGCAATAGCCGGGCGGGGGCTTTTTTTGCGCTCGCACGAACGACTATTTCACCTCGAACAAATCGCTCCCGGCGAAACGGACATCCCCGCGTCCCGGTGGCCCTGGGAACACCACCGTCACGTCTCTTTTCCCCTTTTCGGCATTCGCCGGAATCCTCAGCGTGCCACGAATGCTGGTGCGGGACGTGCGGGACAATCCGGTCAGGCGCATGTCGCCGATGCTCACCCTCGATGGTCGGATCTGCGTCGGCGGCAACGGCGGGCGGGCGTTGCCGTTCAGCGTCACGGTCACGGTTAACCGCTTCCCGGCCGAGCCGCTCCCGGGGGTCACGCGGATAACGCCTCCACCGCTAACCGGCGGCCCACCGCCCCCATCGGGTGGCCCGCCACCCCCCGCCCGGTTGGGTGTGCCGCGATACTTGGCCAAAAAATACGGGAACTCCGCAGAGACAAAGTAGCCGTAGTCGAACCCGAAAAAACTCGTCTCGTCGAACGTCGCGCCGCTGGCCAGCTTCACCTTGGACAAGGCACGCCCGTTGCACTCGTCCAGCGTGCGGCCGGCGCGCTTGGCCTCGTAGTCGTACTTGTTCCACACGTAAGTGGAGTTGGCACCGCCGTCGATGACGTCCGATTTGTAGTCGGCGTCAGGCTCGTAGCCGCTGACCTCCTGCCACCCGAACGCCTGGTCGCCGGTTTTGCCGTCAACCGATTTGTAGTGCGCGATGATCGGATAGCCGTCCAACGCGAAGCCGATGATGTTGTAATGCTCCTCGATGCCGGCCGGCGCCTCGATCATGCACATCG
>CAUZVJ010000062.1:0-10635 GCA_963583225.1 Verrucomicrobiia bacterium | reverse complement strand
CTACGAAATGTGGGCGGCATACCGAGATGCCGGCCTGGTGCATTACGTGCCGTTTTGGACGCGTTACTGCGAGCCTTTCGTGCGAACCCGCGAGGTGATTGAGTCCGGTGTCTTGGGCGACATTCGCGGCGTGGTCTATCGCTGGCACAATCCGCGCCCGGACGACATGCCACTCACGTGGCGCGATGACGCCGGGTTGTCGGCGGCCGGCAGCATCGCCGACGTCGGCTCGCACGCCTACGACACCTTGCGCTGGTTGCTTGGCTGCGAGGCAACGCGGGTGCAGGCGCATGCCGACACGATCACCCCGGCCAGGGCCGACCTGGGTGCGATCAACCTCACTGAGGCGCTTGGCCAAGCGGGCGGTCAGGCGGAGGCGGCCAAGCGCAAGGGAGAAACGTTCGATTACGCGAGCGTGGCGTGGGAATTCGACGACGGCGCCGTGGCGACGCTGGTGCTGTCACACACGCCGTTTTTCCGGAAGGGCATCGCGCCCGAGTTGGAACTGCACGGCACCAAGGCGTCGCTCGGCCTGGACCGCGTGAGTGGTAACCTGACCTTGGCCAAGCCGGATGAACCGGTGGAGGTGATTGACACCGTGCCCAACAACGGTTTTGGCAATCGTTTCGCGAAATACGTTTTCCCCAGCCTGCGCCAGGCGCTCGCCGGGGAGGAAACCGGCCATCCCGACCTGAAGGACGGCTGGCGCGTGCAACTTTTCACCGACGCGGCCGCCCGCTCAGCCCACTCTGGCCGCTGGGAAACAGTGGAGTGAGGGCTTGATTATTCTTACCGAACCGGTCGGGAATAATTCCTTGCGAAGACGAACCAGACGATTAGGCCAAGTGCTACAATTCCGAGGATCAGAATTACACTTGTTGGATTGGTGCTCAATACGCCCCAAGTCATCCACGCTGTCAGCAAAAGAAAAACGATCGGTGGCAGTGGAAACAAAGGCAGTTTCACGGGACGATGCAGATTTGGTTTTCGAATGCGCAACACAATCACACCGGTGATTGCGACACCGGTGGTTAGAGTGACCAGGGTTCCAACGGACTCCAACAAATCCTTGAGCCCAGTTACCCAAATCAGGGCCAAACTTAAAATGCACTGCAATACCAATGCATTAACCGGTGATCCCCGACGATTCAGTTGAGCCATTCGACTTGGAAGTTCACCTCTACTGGCCATCGAGTAAATTACTCGCGATCCAATCATGATCGCAACACCAAGGGTCGAAAAAAAGACCAGCATGATCAGTACGTTGACAATGATACCGATCGATTCACCGAACAAGCGCTTGGCCACGAAAACGCCGATTTCCACGATCCCTTCACCTTTGGCGTTTATCATTTCATGGGGTGCTGCAGCCCAAAGAAAAACCATGTTCACAGCAAGGTAGAGCAGGGTCACGATGCTGACTCCCAGTATCATGGATCGCTTGAGATTTTTCTCTGGATTAAGAATTTCCCCGCCGATGAATGAGGTGGCCATGTTTCCCTGGTAGGCAAACGATGTTGCAGCAAGGGCGGCGCCTAACGCCGCAGCACTTGTCCCGAAAAGAACCCCATCACCTGATTCTAAAGTGGATGCAGCAAGTGTCGTATATCTGAATCCCAGCCAGTTCTCCAATACATTGGGGGCCGATACTGCTGTCGATTCTGATGAGAAACCCAAAGTGATGAACGCCAAAAGTAGGCCAATCTTAAAGAAAGCCCCGAGAAGATTGATGACATTGCCCTCACGGACACCGATTGAATGGATCGCTGTGACGAGGCAGACTGCCAGACTGGCAGCAAGAGGGGGTGAAATGGATGGGAGAAGCTTGTTGGAGTAAAAGCCAAATGCACCTCCTATGATAGAGATGGAGCCGACGATCCCAAAGAAAGCAATCGAGAACCCAGCCACAAACCCGGCCGGACGGCCAAAAATATTTCTGATGAAAACATAGGTTCCCCCCGCTTCCGGCCAAATGTTGGCCAACTCAATGATGGATAGTGTCCCGCACATGGCCAACACGCCGGCGACCAACCAGACAGTCATGATTGCGGAGCTGCTTCCCAATTCCGCTGCGAACAGGCCGGTGGTCGTGAAGATGCCGGCACCGATCATGTTGCAAACCACAAACCCAGCGCCCGAGCAGAGTCCAAGCACTCGTTTTTGTTGGTTGCCCTGATGCGGCATGAAAATAATTCGGTCGCTCCGTGTTATCTTGCGCCAGGTGCGTTCCGCTCTGAGGGAGTGGAAATATCAGTTGCCGGAGACGTCGAGGCAGGTGAGGTCGCCGCGGGAGTTGCGGCAATAGATGCGGCCGTTGGCCAGCACTGGCGTTGTCCAGCACTTGGGGCCGGTCACCTGCGCACGGGAAATCTCCGTGAACTCACCGGTGTTGGCTTCCGCGACGACGAGTTCGCCTTGGTTGCTGATGATGAGCAGTTTTTTGCCGATGGCCTGGATTGCCCCGAAGCCGCCGAAACTGTCCTCCTCCCACTGCACCTTGCCGGTGGCCAGCTTGATGCACTTGAGCGTGGCGCGGCCGGTGTTGCCGTCGAAGCCGTACAGATGGCCGTCGATCAGCACGCATGGATTGAAGTGGTTTCGCATGTTTTTGTTTTCCCAAAGCTTGGCCACTTTGTCGCCGTTGATTTGCAGCAGCGCGCAGCCGTGGTCGTAGCCGGAGGAGATGAACACCTTGTCACCGATGAGGATGGGGTCGGCGGCGTTGCTGTCGTGCTTGGTTTCCCACGGATAACTCCAGAGCGTGCTGCCGGTTTTCGGATCCACCGCGACGACTGCCTTGTAGGCGAACATCACCAACTCCTGCCGCCCGTCCCGGACGTGGGGCACGATGGACGAGTAACTGGCCGAGTCGCGACCGGTGCTCCAGAGAATCTTGCCGGTCTTTTTGTCGAGCGCCGTGCCATGTGCGCCGACGTTGACGAACACCGTGCCGCCGATGACCAGCGGCGAGCCGGCGAAGCCCCACGTCGGCCGCTTGCCCTTGGTTTCCGTGGCGATATTTTTCTGCCAGACAACGTGGCCGTCGGCTGCGCCAAAACAGATCAGCTGTCCGCGCTTGCCCAGCGTGAACACACGGTCGCCATCGACGGTGGGTGTGCTGCTTGGCCCGCCGGCGTAATACTTCGGGTCGAGCTTGGCCTCGTAGGCGTGCGACCAGATCGCCTTGCCGGTTGCGGCGTCGAAACAAAACACGGTGTCCTTTTCCGGGCCCCTGCCGCGTCCGGAGTTGCCGAGCGTGTAAACTTTGCCGTTGGCGACGGACACCGACGAGAAGCCGGTGCCGACCTTGGCTTTCCACAAACGCTTGGGGCCGTCGTCCGGCCACTCGGCGAGCCAGCCGGTTTCGGCGGAGATGCCATTCAGGTCGGGACCGCGCCAGCGAGTCCAGTCGCCGGCGGCGGGCTTGGCCAAGCTGCTAAACAGGCCAAGCGCAACAAGGCCAAACGACAAGAAGCGAACGAGAGAATACGTCATGGCAGCGATGGGTAAACAACGACCGCCGAGCAGTCAAACCACAAAGGCAACTTGAGAGCGCTTGGCTAAGGGCACAAAAAAGTTAGCCAAGCCTAACTTTTTAGTTGACCTCGCCTGCGGGGCGAAATATAGCCTTGCCTAACTTTTGGCGGTCACGCCGGTTTTTAAGGGTTTTTTGCCCGTTCGGCTCGTCATTGCGCTTTTTTGAAAATGAAACGAACCTTGTTTTTAACAATCGGATTGTTGGTTGCAGCGGCTTTTTCACAAGCCCACGCAGCCAAGCTCAACGTCACCACCACCACGACCATGGTGACCGACATGGTGAAGGAAATCGGCGGCGACCGGGTGAAGGTGGTCGGCCTCATGGGGCCGGGCGTGGACCCACACCTGTACAAGCCGGCCTCCGGCGACGTGGTGAAACTTCAGCGAGCCAAGGTGATTTTTTACTCCGGGCTGATGCTCGAGGGTCGCATGACTGATCTGTTCTTCCGCATGGCGCGGGCGGGCAAACTGGTTTACGCCGTCACCGAGTCGATCCCGGAAAAGGATCGGCTCGAGCCGCCGGAGTTTGCGGGGCACTGGGATCCGCACGTCTGGGGCGACCCGATCCTGTGGAGCAAGTGCGTCGTCACTGTCGTCGAGGGCTTAAGCAAAGCCGACCCCGCCGGGGCGGCGGACTACGCCAGGCGCGGCAAGTCGGTGGTCGCGTCGTACAAGGCGATGCGGGCCTGGGCGCTCAAGCGCATCGCCGCAGTGCCGAGGAAGCAGCGCATCCTCGTCACCAGCCACGACGCATTCAACTACTTCGGGCAGTCGTTTGGATTTCAGGTCGTCGCCGTGCAGGGCTTATCGACGGTGAGTGAAGCCGGCTTGGCTGACATCGCTAAGATGGTGGACTTCATCAAGAAAAAGAAGATCAAGGCCATCTTCATCGAGAGCAGCGTCAACCCGGCGGCTATCGAGCGGGTGAGCAAGGATGCCGGCGTGAAGATCGGCGGCGAGTTGTTCTCCGACGCCTGCGGCAGAGTGGGAGACATCCACGAGGCGCACGGCGAGAAGTACGACGTCGGCACGTTCGTCGGGATGCTCAAGCACAACGTCAACACCGTTGTCGATGCCCTCAAGTAACCCGGGATATTTCAAGCATTGAAAACCACATCCATAATTTTGGCGGGTGTCCTGCCGTTGTCGCTTGCAACCGCAGGCGAGTTGACCACCTTCAAAAACGATCAAGGCATCGACCTGTTTTTTGACTACACCGGCGAGGTGCTGGGCAACGTCTCTGGCGGTGACCACACCGGTACCGGCTACAACGGGCTGGCGTCCTTCGGCGTTGAGGCAGATCTTGGCCAAGCGATTGGTTGGGAAGGGGTTACGATGCGTTTGAGCGGCATGGAACTGCACGGCTCTGGTATCGGCAGCCGCGTCGGCGACATGCTGGGCGTGAGCAATATCGAGGGCTACGGCAGCGTGCGTCTGTACGAGTCGTGGGTGGAGAAATCGTTTGCCAGCGAGTCGCTGAGTCTGCGTACCGGGTTGCTGTTGGCCGACGAGGAATTCTCGACGCTCGACACCACCGGCCCGTTCCTCAACGCGACCTTCGGCTGGCCGGAGTTCATCTCGATGAACACCGTCAACACCGGCCCGGCGTTTTACATTCCAGCGCTGGGCGCGCGGTTGTTGTGGGAGCCGAATGAAACATGGTACGGCCAGGTCAGCATTTACGATGGCGATACTTACGACTCGCCGATTGGCGATGACAGGGTCAACCGGCCCGGCTTGCATTTGGAGTTGGGTGATGGCCAAGGCACTTTCGGCATGGTGGAACTTGGCTATCGCCACAACCAAGCGGAGGACGCCGACGGACTCCCCGGCACGTACAAACTCGGAGGCTGGTGGCACACGGGCGAGTTCGACGACTTCAGCGGCGGCGTATCGCACGACGGAACGCAGGGCGTGTACGCTTCGGGCGAGCAGATGGTTTACCGCGAGTACGGCGATCAGGGCTTGAGCCTGTTTGTGCGTGCTGGTTTTGCGCCGGAAGATCGCAGCGAGGTGGACTATAGTTTTCAAGTGGGTGCGAGTTACGTCGGGCTGATTCCGGATCGCGACATCGACACGGCCGCGCTTGGCCTGTCGCACGCGAGCATCAGCAGCGAGTTCCCCGGGCGCACGGCAGAGACCGTGGTTGAGTTGGCTTACGAGTATGTGATGAGCGACGACTTCACGATTCAGCCAAGCGTGCAGTGGGTCGGTGACCCCGGCGCGACCGGCAAACTCGACGACGCGCTCGTGCTTGGCCTGCGGGTCAACCTGAGTTTTTAACATGACAGACTCCCCGGCAACCAGCGGCGAAGACATCCCGCTCGAGATACACGACTTAACGGCCGGGTATCACAAAAAGCCGGTGCTGTGGGGCATCGACCTGCAGGTGCCCAAGGGCAAACTGGTCGGGATTGTCGGCCCGAACGGTGCCGGAAAATCGACCCTCATCAAGGCCATCATGGGCCTGGTGCCGCCGAGCAGCGGGTGGGTGAAAATTTTCGGAAAACCGTACAACGAAAACCGCCGTCGGGTGGGTTATGTGCCTCAGCGCGAGTCGGTTGACTGGGATTTTCCGGTTACGGTTATGGATGTGGTGATAATGGGGCGCTACGGCCATGTTGGCTGGTTTAAGCGGCCCAAAAAAGCCGACCGCGACATCGCCCGCGACTGTCTGGACAAGGTGAAGATGCTGCCGTTTGCCAAGCGGCAGATTTCGAACCTGAGCGGCGGGCAGCAGCAGCGTGTTTTTTTGGCGCGCGCGTTGGCGCAGGAGAGCGACATTTATTTCATGGACGAGCCGTTCGCCGGCGTGGATGCCGCGACCGAGTCGGCCATCATCGCGCTGCTGCACGATCTACGCGAGAAGGGCAAGACGCTGTTGGTGGTGCATCACGACCTGCCGACCGCGCGCAATTATTTTGACCAATTGTTGTTGCTTAACATGCGTGTGGTGGCTTACGGCGAGACGGAAAAAGTGTTCACGTACGATCTGTTGCAGAAAACTTATGGCGGCCGGTTGACGATCCTTTCCGAGGTGGCAGACGCGGTCGGGCAACGCGCCAAGTAAGAATGATCACCCGGCGACCAACCTTGGCCATTCTACAAAAACATCCTGCATGCGACTCCCTCTCCCAGCGGGAGAGGGTCAGGGAGAGGGAGAACGCATTCCACAATCAATGAGGTGAGACGGAACCTGTATAACTAAAATGGTCTTTCTTGAAACTTGAAACTGAAAACTTGAAACTCACCGCTCACCCTCATCCGGCCTGCGGCCACCTTCTCCCGGGAGAAGGAATCAAACGGGATGCGCTTGGCCAAGCGGAAGCCCCGGAGGGGCGGCATGAAATAGTCCGGGGCGTCAACCCCGGGTGGGAAGCCCGAAAAACAAACAAGCCCTGCAAGGGCGGTACCCAAAAAAAGTCTCAATTTGGGAGCGAGGTGGAACTCGCCCCTCCCCGGGTTTCGGCCGCGCTTGGTTGGCTGGCTGTGGTTGCGTTGTTGGCGCTTGTGCCGGAGAGCGCTTGGGCGGCGAAGATCGGCGACGTGGCGGAGGAGACTTCGCTTGGCCAACAGGCGGCCCGGTTTTTTTCGTTCCGCGATCCGTCGGTGCGCTACGCGGTGTTTGGGTCGGTGTTGCTCGGCATCTCGTGCGGGTTGCTGGGTTGCTTTATCGTGGTGCGCAAGATGGCGCTCGTCGGCGACACGTTGTCGCACGCGGTGCTGCCCGGCGTGGCGCTTGGTTTCCTGTTTTCCGGCGTGAGCGTCAGCGGATTGTTCGACTGGAGTTTCGACGTGGACAACATCACCAAGAACCCGGCACTGATTTTTGCCGGCGCGGTGATTGCCGGCGTGGCCGGGACGTTTCTCGTCACCACCCTGAAACAGACGACCAAGATCAAGGAGGACTCGGCGCTTGGCCTAACGCTGGCGTCGTTTTTCGCCGTGGGCATCTGTCTATTGACGATGATTCAAGACCTGCCAACCGGCAACAAGAGCGGCATCGACAAGTTTATGTTTGGGCAGGCGGCGGCGATCGGCGAGGACGATATTCAGCTGATGCTCGGGGTCACTGTGTTGATCGTGGCGGTGGTGTTTCTGTTTTACAAAGAGCTGCTGGTAACGAGTTTTGACGCGGGGTTTGCGCGGTCGATTGCGCTGCCGAGCGAGTGGATTCATCACGGACTGATGCTGCTGGTGGCGTTCGCGGTGGTGATCGCGCTGCAGGCAGTGGGTGTGGTGCTGGTGTCGGCGATGCTGATCACCCCGGCGGCGGCAGCGTATTTACTGACCGATCGCATGCACCGGATGCTGTTTTTGGCGGTGGGGTTCGGCGTGGCGTCGGGTGTGATCGGCGCGTTCATTTCGTTCCTCAAGCCAAACATCCCAACCGGGCCGTGCATGGTGCTGGGAGCGAGCGCGGTGTTTGCGGTGGCGTTTTTCGGCGGGCCAAGGCACGGAGTACTGACGCGCTGGTGGCGGCATGTGTCGCGCTCAAAACGGGTGCAGCGGGAAAACACGCTCAAGGCGGTTTATCAGGTTTTGGAAAATCGCTCGGCTCAGCCGGAGGACAGCGTTTCGCTGAAGGAGCTGGCGGAGCGCCGCCGGGAAACGCTCGATGAAGTGTCGGGGCAGACGCGCGCGCTGAAACAACACGGGCTCGTCACGCTGCATGAGGAGGGCAACAAGATTTTGTTCACGCCGAGCGGCTGGCAACTGGCCTGCACGATCGTCCGCAATCATCGGTTGTGGGAATTGTACCTGACCAATGCCGCCAACATCGCCGCCGATCACGTGCACGATGACGCCGAGGAAATTGAGCACGTGCTCGGCGACGACGTCGTGCGCGAACTGGAGCGAATGCTCGACGACACGACACGCGATCCGCACGGCAGAGCCATCCCCGGCTTTGCGGATATTCACAAGCCGTTCGCGCCGGCTGCCACGGGGCCAAGCGGATACGGGAGGAGCTCGTGAACGATTTCATTCCAGCCTTCGAGTGGCAACGGGTCATGGTCGAGCCGTGGGCGGAGAATCTGCCGACGACATTCTGGATTGTGCTGATGGGGTTCCTGATTACCGCCGCGTGCGGGCTGATCGGCAATTACCTCATCCTCCGCCGCATGGCGCTGGTGGGCGACGCGATCAGCCACAGCGTGCTTCCCGGGTTGGCGATCGCCTTTTTGCTGGCTCACAGCCTCAGCACGCTGCCAATGTTTCTCGGGGCGCTCGGGGCCGGCATCGTGACGACGGTGATGATCGAGTTGATCCACAAAAAAACCCGCGTCAAACAGGACTCGGCGATCGGGATCACCTTCTCGACGCTATTCGCCATCGGCGTAATCATCATCAGCTTTGGGCAATCGGATGCGGTGCATCTTGACGCTGAGTGCGTGCTTTACGGCGAGATTGCGTTCGTGCCGCTGGACCTCGTGCAGACCGAGTTGGGGCCGGTCGCGTTGTCGGTGGTAGAGAAAATCCCCGGCCTCAACTCGGAGATGTTCCTCAACGGCAACCTGCTGACCATCGCGCCGCCGTCGGTCATCCGCATGGCGGTGGTTGCCGCCATCACGCTGCTGTTGATTGTGGTATTTTACAAAGAGCTGCTGGTGACGAGTTTCGACTCCGGGCTGTCGTCGTCGCTGGGCATCAACTCCACCGTCGTGCACTACGCGCTGATGGGGATGCTCTCGGTGATCATTGTCAGCGCGTTCGAGGCGGTCGGCGCGATCCTCGTCATAGCGATGCTGATCCTGCCCGGGGCAACGGCGTCGCTGCTCGCGCACCGGTTGCCGCCGATGTTTGGCATCACCGTTGTTCATGCGCTGCTGAGCGCGGTGGGCGGCATCCACTTGGCCACGTGGCTGAACTGCTCGCCCGCCGGTGCGATGGTGGTGGCCGGCTCGGTGTTGTTCGCGTTGGCGTGGGTGTTCAGTCCAAGCCAAGGGCTGCTTCTGCGTTGGTTCGGCCGCAAGTTGGAGGAACTCGATGCGGAAGCCATCGAGCGCTTGGCCAAGGAGGCCTAAACAGTTTCAAGTTTTCAGTTTCAAGGTGGGACACGGATTTCACGGATTTTCATTTTTTCGTGTCCATTGGCGTCCATTCGCGGTTTTCCCTGCTTGGACGCAAAAAAGGGACTCTTTCGAGTCCCTTCAAATTTGTTGTCGGTTGGCTTAGGCGTCGGCCTTTTTCCAAGTGCGCTTGGGCGGCTTGGTGACGAGGCCCTTCTTGATGGCCTTGGCGGTGACGCGGATGTACTTCACCTCGCCATCGATGATGGCCTTGACGCGTTGCAGGTTCGGCAAGAAACGGCGTTTCACGACCTTGGTGACGTGCATGCCGATACCGCCCTTTTTCTTGGCTTTACCGTGACGGCGAATGCGATTCCCGGAAACGGGGCCGGTGCCGGTTAATTGACAAACTCTGGACATTTTGTGCCTCCCTTCCTTGAAGGGGCAGCGGACTGTAGCAAAAAAAAACGTCCTGACAAGCCCTTTTCCGAGCTTTTTGGTCCGCGTGGTGACTCAAAAACAGGCCCGAGGGAGCGAATGGGGGGTATGCTTCCGCAATGCCAAAATCAGTCGCCCGGGATTTCCAGCCGGAAGAATTGCGTCTGGCCAGGCGCTTGGTCAAGCGGCAAAATTAAAGTCGTCGGGCCGCCGTTTGGAGGTGCTTTGAGGTCGCCCACGGGTTTCCAAGGGCCAAGCACAGTCGGACTTTGCAGCAGCCGGTAGCGACGATGTGGTGCGGAATGAAAGCGAACGGAGAACCGTTGGCTGGCGGCATCCAATTGGATCGTCCGGATTTCCAATCGGCTTTTGGCATCCTTCGGGCCGGTGCCGGCGATGTGCTCCGCTTGGTTGCTCATGCCGTCGTTGTCCGGATCGGCATCGGTGCCGGATACGAGCGCTTGGCCAAGTTCTGCTGTGGTAAAGTGGGCACGCTGCCAGGCCGCGAAGGAATCGCCCTCGGCGTGGATCACCAACTCCTCCGTCGTCTGTGCTTGGCCGTCGTCTGCAATAAAGGTGAGCACGTAGGTTCCAGGTTCGCTGAACCAGGCAGTGGTTGCGCCTCGATGGAGTCGTGAATGGCCAATGC
>CAUZVJ010000061.1:0-10763 GCA_963583225.1 Verrucomicrobiia bacterium | reverse complement strand
TGCGAAGGATGACAAAGGAAGAACTCCTTTGCATGATGCGGCTGAGGGAGGTCACAAGGAAATCGCTGAACTGTTTATTGCCGCAGGTGCGGATGTGAAGAATAATCTTGGTGGGACTCCTTTGCATGAGGCGGCTGCTTCAGGCCACAAGGAAATTGTCGAACTACTCGTCACCAAAGGTGCGGATGTGAATGCAAATATCGGGGGATGGACTCCTTTGCATCTGGCGGTTGATGAAGGTCACACAGAAATCGCCGACCTTCTCCGCAAACACGGCGGCAAGACGCAAGAGGAATTGAAAGCTGAAGGGAAATGAAATCTATTGCATTTTACATACCTGTGAATCGGCGTAGTTTTATAAAAAGCATGTCAATTGCCTCGGCCGGGTTTACTCTGCCTGGTTACATTGACGCCAGCACAGGTACAGGGACCATTCTATCCGTTGGTCGACGATAATTCCGTTGGATAAGGACAATGATTTGGTGAAGATCAATGACCACCTCACCATGGCATCAGGTATTGTGACCCATGTGAGTGGGCGTATTCTTGATCGTAATGGGAATCCGGTTCGGGGAGCATTGGTAGAGTTGTGGCACGCGGATAGTCTGGGAGAATATGCCTATTCAACGAAACCTGGACCCAATCCCAAGGCCGACCCGAATTTTGCCGGATTCGGCCAGTTTCTTACAGGTTCGAGTGGCGCTTATAGATTCCGAACCATCAAACCCGGGCTTTACCCAGGACGTGCGCGGCATTTCCACTGGGGAATCACTCTTCCCGGGCAGAAAAGGCGATTTAGCACTCAAACCTACTGGAAGGGAGAAACTCCCAATAACAGTGACTTTCTATTGAACTCAATCGTTGACACTCAACAACGTGACTCAATTATTCTAACCTTTTCCAAGGTTTCGGAAACAACCAACTTAGAAGAACAAACGACCTGGGATTTTGTCAGTCATCTCACTCCGGTTGACCCCACATATCCGGATAGTGGGGGATTGATGCTTGTAGGCACCAAGGTAGCCAGCTCAGATAGCGGGCAGCAGCGTTTCAAGATCAATGTTCCGGCATACAGTGGTTATACCTATGAAATATATGGCAACCCTAAACTCGCCAATCTGGGTTGGAAAATACTCCCTTTTTCATTGACTCAAGGCGGCGCCATTGACCATAATCAGCATACGGCTACCAGTGATGGTATTGTGAGTTTTTATCTCGAAGAAAAAGCGCCTAATGGGTTTTACTATGTATCCTACCGTGTTTCAGGTTCCAACAAGGGTTCCCCCTGATCGCCAACCTCCTTCGCAAACACGGCGGCAAGACGGGTGAAGAATTGAAAGCCGAAACAGCGAAATGAAGACCGAATCAAGACGGGCATTCACGCTCATTGAGCTACTGGTGGTCATCGCCATCATCGCCATTCTGGCGGCTCTGTTGTTGCCCGCCCTGGCCAACGCCAAGGCCAAGGGGCACGGAATCTCATGCATGAACAACCTCAAGCAACTGCAATTGGCTCATCTCATGTATCCGGATGACAACGATGAACTGTTGACAAAACCCGGCAACTCGGGAACAGAACTCTATGCGTGGGTTGCCGGTTGGCTGGACTACAACCCGGGAAACCGTGACAACACGAATATCCTTGATTTGCTGGATCCCAAACGGGCCAAGTTTGCCCTCTACCTTCCGAGCGCGCGGGTGTACAAATGCCCGGCTGACCACAGTTATGTCACCATCAAGGGCAAACACCACTCGCGAGTGCGCAGCATGGGCATGAGCCAGGCGATGGGCGGCCCCGGATACTGGCTGCCCGGAAGCCGATACAAGGTGTACCTCAGATCCTCAGATCTGTTGAACCCCGGGCCATCCAAGCTCTACGTTTTGCTGGACGAACACCCCGACAGCATCAACGCCGGTGGATACGCCAACCAGATGGTCGAAAGCCCGGGTTCGGCGCGCATTATCGACTACCCTGCCAGTTACCATAATAGTGCCGCAGGTTTAAGCTTTGCCGATGGTCATGCCGAAATTAAAAAGTGGCTCGACCCCCGCACAATCAAACCGATCAACAACCGACTGATGCCACTCAACGTCGCTTCGCCAAAAAATATCGACATGATATGGCTGGCAGACAGGACCACCATCCGCAAATAAGGAGCGCTAGTGGCGAAGAAAAAATGGTACGCCCGGGAGGATTCGAACCCCCAACCTCATGGTTCGTAGCCATGCGATCTATCCAGTTGATCTACGGGCGCGCCCGAAAAGGGCGGGCACCCTGCCAAACCTCCCTTGACCTTGCAAGGGGATTTTGAGTTCGCTCCAAAAAGCGCAAGCTTGGCCAAGCCGCTAAGGGTGGTACGGCGGCGTCTCGGACTGCTGCTGGCCGTCGATCACTTTGCCGACGAACTTGGCCAAGCGCTCGGTCACACGCTCGAACCACTCGCTTCCCTGTTCCGCCGTGGCCAAGGCCGGGCTCCGGTCGGGCTGATCGGAGACCGCATCGGCGCGGACGTTTTGGGGAAACTTGGCCAGGGCGATGGAGGTCTCGAACTCCTGCGCGTGCCCTGGCATGTCGTCCGACAGCCGCTTGCCGCCCTGCAGCAACTCGTCGGCGTCCGCTTGGCCAAGCGTATCCCAGTAGGAAAGAAAATGAAGATTGACGCCTTCGAACTGCCGCAGGAACTGATCCCAAGTACCGCGGATTGGCTCGATGTTTCCGCCGTGCCCGTTGAGTACGACAACATTGCGGAAGCCGGCGCGCACCATGCTATCGATCATGTCGCCCAGCACGGTGAGGAACGTCCCGGGCCGAAGTGTCAGCGTGCCGGGATGCCGCATGTGGTGCTCACTGATGCCGCACATCAGCCCCTCGGCAACGAGCACCCGTGGAGCCAAACGCTTGGCCACTGCGCCAGCCACCAGGCCGACGCTGCGCCAGTCGTGCTCCATTGCCAGATGCTCGAGGTGCTGCTCGATCGCAGCGACCGGGATGATGCAGCCGGCCAACTCGCCGGACGCCATCCGCTCGCGGAACTCACGGCGCGTGAGTTTTCCTAGGATGGTTTCTGGGATAATATCACTCAAGTTCAGTTGCTGGTTTTCGACTCGTTGGCTATCAGGAAGGAACTCACAGCCGCCCAGACCCAGGCGAAGGCGAGCAGGCCAAGGCCGCCCCCACCCAATCCAAACAGTATGCCGTTGGCCTCCATGAACGACTCGGGGTCAAAGTGGGCTGAATCCAGTTTCATTGCGAGGCGGAACAGCACCACGATGAGGGCCAGGCTGAGAACGCCACCAATGAGGGCCATCGCGGCCTGGATGGCGCCGGAGACCTTGTGGCCGCCAACGTACGTACCGATGCCCGGCCACGCCAGCAGGTTAATGCCGGCCACGATCCACGGGTTCATTGGTTTCTTCCCAGTCACACGGTTCCGATTCGTCGGGATCGAGATTAGGCGAACGGCCGCTGGCGGGCGAGTGATTTCGGCGACTGCGGGGTTGCAATTGGCACGGCATCCGGTACGGTTTTCCGCCTCGAGTACCATTCTCTCAACATCATGAAACACGTATCGAAACTATTGGTTGCCATTTTTATCGCTGCGGCGGTAAGCGCCTCTGCAGCGCCCAAGCAATGGCTGGATTACAAAGGCAAAAAAGGGTCCGGCAAGGGCAAAAAAGTCGTCCTGATCTCCGGCGACGAGGAGTACCGCTCCGAGGAGGCAATGCCAGTGCTTGCCGGTATCCTCTCGCGTCATCACGGCTTCGACTGCCGCGTGGTGTTCGCGATCGATCCGAAAAGCGGCATCGTCGACCCCAACAACCGCAACAACATCCCTGGCCTCGAGGCGTTGGCAGACGCCGACCTGATGGTGATCGGGACGCGCTTCCGCGATTTGCCCGACGATCAGATGGCGCACATCGACGCCTACCTCAAGACCGGCCGACCGGTGATCGGCATGCGAACCGCGACCCACGCATTTAACATCGGCGGCGACAAGAAGTATGCCCACTACAGCAACGGCTACGGCGGCCCGAAAAAGGAGTGGCAGGGCGGCTTTGGCAAAGTGGTGCTCGGTGATTACTGGAAAAACCATCACGGTGGACACAAGAGCGAGAGCACGGTGGGCATCATTGCGCCGAGCGCGGAGAAACACCCCACCACGCGCGGCGTCAAGAATGGCGATGTCTGGGGACCAACCGATGTTTACGGCGTGCGGCTGCCGCTGCCGGAGGGGTCGCAACACATCATTCTCGGGCAGGTCACCAAGCGCAAGGGACCGCGCACGGACGATCCGTTCTTCGGCATGAAACCGACCGACGACGAGGCGGTGGAAGGCAGGAAAAACAACCCCATGATGCCGGTCTTCTGGACCAGGGAATATCAGGTGCCCGGCGGAAAGAAGGGCCGGACATTCGCCACCACGATGGGCTCCTCGACCGACCTCACGGCTCCCGGCACCCGCCGTTTGCTGGTCAATGGAGCCTATTGGCTGCTGGACCTCGAAATCCCCAAGGACGGCACAAAGGTCGATCTCGTCGGGGAACTCAACCCGTCGCAATACAGCTTCAGGCGGGGGGACTACTGGCCGACGCAAAACAAGCGTCCCGCCGATTTCCGCCTCAGGCGGAAGAAATAGGCCTTGGCCAAGTTGGCTTTAACTCAAATGTGGCCGCGCAGCCTCTGTCTTTTTTTGTCAGCACTTGGCTTGGCTTGCCTCTCCGGCTGTAACTCGCCCGATGTCACGCCGGTCGTCCTGCGCGTGATGAGCTACAACATCCACCACGCCGAGGGACTGGACGGCAAGGTTGACCTCGAGCGCATCGCCAATGTCCTTCGTCAGTCCAACGCCGACGTCATTGCCCTGCAGGAGGTGGACAAAAACACCAAGCGCACCGGCGGCATCGACATGCCGGCGGAATTGGCCAAGCGCACCGGGATGAACGTCGTGTTCGGGGCCAACCTCGACAACTTTCAGGGCGGCCAATACGGCACCGCGATCCTGAGCCGCTTCCCCATCGAGTCACACGAAAACCATCTGCTGAAACAATCGCGCAAAGGGGAACAACGCGGCGTTCTGCAGGCTGTGCTCGCGGTGAACCAAGGCCAACTGCTATTCACCTGCACGCACTTGGACCACAAAGCCGACCCGGCGGAACGGCTGTTCAGCGAAACTCAATTCGCCGCCCTCTTCGCCAAACACGCCGCCCTGCCCGCCCTGTTGTGCGGCGACTTTAACGACACGCCGGACAGCGAACTGCACAAACGGCTCAGTAAAAAATGGACCGACGCATGGCGAGTCGACGGCAAAGGCAACGGCTTCACGATGAGCAGCGACAACCCGACTCGCCGCATCGACTACATTTGGCTATCCAGCAAAAAGAACTTCAAAGTGCGCTGGCTCGACGTGCCGAAAACCGAGGCGTCCGATCACCTGCCACTCGTCGCCGAAATTCGGTTCACCCCCGCGCCCCGCCCGATGGGCACGCCCGAGTTGGCCCTGCTCATCATCGTCATGACGATGCTCAGTGCCATCCCCATCGGCATTGGCACCACCATTTTCATCTCCTCCCGCCGGAATAAAAAACAGGAGTAACGCCTGACCCTGTCAGTACTCCACGTACTTCGCGTGGCCGGCTTTGACCAAGGCGGTGTTGGCGTTCACGTTGCGGCGACCCTTCTTCACAATAATCTCCCCGAGGTAACGCCCGTACTTGCCGCGTTTGTCCCGGATCGTTTGCAGCAGCACATCGCGGCCAAGGATTAGCTCGCGCAAAAAGTCCCGCGCTACCAAGCCCTCCTTTCGGCTCGCCCCGCGAATCTCCGGCGCGTTGATTCGTGCCAACCGAATCTTCTCGCCGCGCACCACCACTTTGAATCCGAGATCGACATTCGCCGTGCACGTGTCGCCGTCGTAAACAGCCGTAATCTTCGCCCGGTAATGATACAGCTTGGCTCGTGAAACCTTGGCCATGCCCAAAGCGTACTTGGCCAGCCTTAAAATTTCCACTACCGTCCCCGCCGTGAAACCGCAACCGATCTCCCGCCGCCGCATGCTCCGCCAATCCGCCGCGCTTGGCCTCGGCGCAGCGCTCGCACCACACATCCGCACTCAAGCAGCCAAGCCGTTGGCCAAGGTGCACAGCATCGACGTTGTCAGCATGCGCCCGAACCATTACCACGGTTGGCCCACGCTCGCCCGGCGGCGCAACGGCCAGTTGCTGCTCATTTGCACCGGCGGACGCGAGGGGCACGTCTGCCCCTTTGGCCAAGTGGAACTAATGCGTTCCGACGACGACGGTGCAACGTGGACCTTCCCCCGCGTGCTGCTCGACCTCGCGATCGACGACCGCGACGCCGGCATCCTCGAGACGGCCAACGGCACGCTGCTCGCCACCACGTTTTCGTCGCTGGCCTATGAGCATTATTTTCGCAACGGCGAAATCAACAAGTGGGATGCCGCACGGCAGGCCCGTTGGCGCGGCACGCATAACCGCATCAGCGCAGCCGAGCGCAAGGCGCAACTCGGCACGTGGATGCTCCGCTCGACCGATGGCGGTGTCACGTGGTCCACGCCGTACGACTCGATCGTCAACAGTCCGCACGGCCCGATCCAACTCGCCGACGGACGCCAGCTTTACGCCGGCAAAGATTTGTGGAAAACCGGCAAGTGGAACGGCGTCTGCGAGTCCACCGACGACGGCCGATCGTGGAAAAAACTAGCGCAAATCCCCACCCGCCCCGGCGACGATCCCGGCGAGTACCACGAACTCCACGCCGTCGAAGCTGCCAACGGCACGATCATCACGCAAATCCGAAACCACAATGACCCCAACAGCCGCGAGACCCTGCAAACCGAGTCCACCGACGGCGGCAAAACCTGGAGCATGCCCCACTCGATTGGCGTTTGGGGACTGCCGTCGCACCTGCTCCGCCTCCGGGATGACCGACTGCTAATGACCTACGGTTACCGCCGCAAACCGTATGGCAACCAAGCCCGTATCAGTGCCGATCACGGCAAAACCTGGAGCGAACCGATCACGATTTCCGGCGACGGCGCGAACGGCGACCTCGGCTACCCCTCCACCGTCGAGTTAGCCAACGGTACCCTGCTCACCGCGTGGTACGAGCAACTGGGCACCAGCCCACGAGCCGTCCTCCGCTTGGCCAAGTGGACGTTGGAGTGAGCCTTACTGCTCACTTCGTCTAGGTCGACGCCGGGTTGGCCGCTCGCTCCGGCCGCTCGAGCGGCGACGCATCGATGGCACATAGCCTTCTCGCTCGCCAGCCAACTGCGCGGCGATCGACTCGTGACGCTTGGCCACGAAGTCCCGCAGGAACGGCTTGCGAATCACCCGGCCCCGACCGCGATCGGCAGGCTCCCGCAGCGCAGCCTTCACCGGCTCAAAGTTGCCCATAAACTGCCGCAGGTCGCTGAACTCGTCCTCCGTGACCACCGGCTCCACCGCATAGCGAAACTCCGCCATGTCACGCGCGATCGATGCCTTCGAGAAATGCGTCGCCACCAATTCCTTCACCGCCGCCTCGTACGGCTCGCGAAACGACTCGAGCTTCATCAACCGCTCGAGCAGTCGTTGGCCATCCGCGAACGGCTGCTTCACGCTGAGGTCAAATTGCTGCTCCGGCCTGCCTGCCGAACTATGACTGGCAAACGTGCTGTTCAAGTCCCACGGCAAAAACACAAACTTGCCGCCGACTTTCGGCAGGTAAAGATAGTAGTTGTGGCCGCGCAACAAAAAGCTGTCGAGGTGCGACAACACCGCATGCGCGGCGGTGAACTTGGCCAAGCGCTCGAACGCCACAAACCCGCCGATCTGTTCCGCAAACGCCGCATCGTCCGCTTGGCTGACCAGTCGTGTGAAGGCCATCAACCGCTTGGCCAAGCGCGGCTTCGCGTCGCTCTTGGGCACGTACACCCGCTCGTACTCCGCAAACGCCTCGCCGAGGTACGGCATTGCGAGGCTGCGTTCCGGCTTGAGCAGCAAACCCTTGTCCGTGCCAAACCGCTCCTTGAGGTACGGCCCGTTCACCTGCTCCACCACGACGTACAGGCCGAGCAGTTTTTTGTCGAATTGCCCCGGCACCGACAGCGTCACTCGCGCGAACGTCGTGCGCGACCCCGGCAGCCCCAGCTTGCGCCAAAGCCGGTACGCCAACGCCTCGCGAATCTGCGACGGGTCAAGAACGTTGTTGTTCAAATTGAGCTTGGTCAGCCCGAGAAACTTCTGCCCCTTGACGAACTTGTTGAAATCAATCTTGAACGATTTTTTGGGAATGCCGCGCGCAGTCGAGAAACTGGAGTTGCCCTTGTACCGCAGCCCAGCATCCTCGAACACTTGCCCGGCGATGCGGACACCGGCGCGAACGTACTCGAAATCGACATCAAACCTCCGCCCGCCCTCCGGCTCAAGCGCGGCGTAACTCTCCGGCGACACCGTCAGCGCCATGTCCCAAACCGTCGTGTCCCGAAAAAAAGCATCCGCCGTTTTCGGTGAATCCGCCCCGGCCGCAACGCAGCTAAAAACGCAAACAAACACCGCAAGAAATTTGAGATGAACATTCATCGTGAAAAGAGAACGCAGCGTACCCCCGCCCCCGAACGATTCAACTTTTTCCTTCCTTCCTTTCGTGCTTTTCGTGGCCCAGAATATTCTCTGCGGCCCTCCGCGTCTCTGCGCTCTCTGCGTTTGATAACCCACAACCAGCCTTGCAACATTCGCCACCGCAAAACACCCTGCGCGCGCCATGTTGAATCGTATTGTCATCTTTCTCCTGCTGCTCGGGCTTCCGCTTGGCCAAGCGACGGAGCGAACCGGCGCAGCGGTCACCGTGCATCCCCTCGCCACCGAGGCCGCGATCAAAACTTTCGAGCGCGGCGGCAATGCCGTTGACGCCGCCGTCGCAGCCGCGCTGACTTTGGGGGTGGTGGACGGCTTCAACTCCGGCATCGGTGGCGGTTGTTTCATGCTGATCCGCAAGCCGGACGGCACGTTCGCAGCGATCGACGGCCGCGAGACTGCCCCGGGCGCAGCCAGCCGCGACATGTATTTGCGCGACGGCAAGGCACGGCCCGAACTGAGCCAAACCGGCGCGTTGGCCATCGGCGTGCCCGGCGCGTTGGCGGCATACGATCTGGCGATCCGACAACACGGCAACCTCTCCCTCGCCGGGCACCTTGGCCAAGCGGCGACGATTGCCGAGCAGGGATTCGCACTCGACGCCACCTATCTGGGCCGCCTTGGCCAAGTGGTGAAGAAACTCCGCAAGTTTCCCGGCAGCGCACGCATCTTTCTCGACGCCGATGGCAACGCCTGGCCAAGCGGCCACCGACTCCGGCAACCCGACTTGGCCAAGTCGTACCGAGCCATCGCCCGTCACTCTGCCGACTGGTTTTATCGCGGCCCGTTCGCGCTAAAAACCGAGCGCTGGATGAGCACGAACGGCGGGCTGATGACCCGCCACGACTTCGCCCGCCACGAGGCCAAGCGGCGCGAACCGGTGCGGACGACTTATCGCGGACACGAGATCGTCGGCTTTCCGCCGCCCAGTTCTGGGGGCGTGCACGTGGCGCAAATCCTGAACATCCTCGAAGCGTTCGACTTGGCCTCGATGGCGCCCGACTCCGTCGAGTTCGTCCATCTCGTCGCCGAAGCGATGCGGCTCGCTTTCGCCGATCGCGCCCACTGGCTCGGCGACGCCGACTTCGCCGCGGTGCCCAAAGGCTTGGCCTCCAAAAAATACGCACGCCAACTCGCCAAGAAAATTGACCCGAAAAAAGCGGCCACGATCGATGCCCACTCCACCCCATCGAACGCCGATACGGATCTGTTCGGCAAACGCACGACCCACTTTTCCACCGCCGACACCGAAGGTTGGTGGGTGGCTTGCACGGCGACCGTGAACACCACGTTCGGCTCCGGCGTGGTCATCCCCGGCACCGGCATCGTGATGAATAACGAGATGGACGACTTCTCCGCGCAACCCGGAGCGTCCAATGTCTTTGGCCTCATCGGCGCGGAGGCCAACGCGGTCGCCCCCGGCAAGCGACCGCTCTCAAGCATGAGCCCGACGATTGTGCTGCGGGACGGCAAACCGATCTTCACCGTCGGCGCGGCCGGCGGCCCGACCATCATCACGCAAGTCGTGCTCGCCATCATCCAAGTGATCGACTTCGGCAAGTCGCCCGCCGAGGCGCTTGGCCAAGCGCGGTTTCATCACCAATGGAAACCAAACCGCCTGCTCGTCGAAAAGAAACTTGGCCAAGCGACCATCGACGCCCTCCGCGCCAAAGGCCACAAAGTAAAAGCCGTCCACACCCTGCAAGCCACACAGGCAATCGGCCTTGGCCAAGCCGGCATGTTCACCGGCGCACCCGATCCGCGCGGCCGGGGAGTGTTTGGAGTGAGCGGTAAGCCAATCGCACGCGCCCAGCGGACGAGGCACCAAGATTGAAGACGGAGGCGTGAAAATGGGAACGGGGAGCGCACGCGCCCCCGCGTGCCGCCTTGGGCGCCTCGCCCAAGGCTCGAGTCGTGAATTGCCACTGGATGATTCCGGCGAGGCGCCGGAATCCACACGCGAGGCGCGTGTGCTCCCCTCGAAACAAAAAAACCGGCCTTCGCGGAAGGCCGGTTAAAAAGTGGTGGTAGGAGCAGGATTCGAACCTGCGAAGGCTAAGCCAGCGGATTTACAGTCCGCCCCGTTTGACCGCTTCGGTATCCTACCCCCGAAAAGGGCGGCGGAT
>CAUZVJ010000060.1:0-10769 GCA_963583225.1 Verrucomicrobiia bacterium | reverse complement strand
CGGCGCGGCGATTTGCCCAAGGCGACCGCGCACATCAGCGAGTCCACCCAAGTGCCGGCGGTGGCCACGGTGGCGGTGGCGGTATTGATTGCGGGGCTGGTGTGCATCGGCGACGTGCGGCTGACGTGGAGCTTCAGCGCGTTCACTGTTTTGGTGTACTACGCCATCACCAACCTCTGCGCGATTCGGATGAACCCCGGGGAGCGGCTCTACCCTGTTTGGTCGGCGTACCTCGGCTTGGTCGCGTGCCTGTCGCTGGCGTTCTTTGTGGACTGGAAAGTATGCGTGACAGGCATGGGGCTGATTGCCGCCGGGTTGATTTTCCGCACGCTTACTTCAACAGCTTCCGCACAGAATCCGGAAGACGATTGATGGAGTTTCCGTGAGTTGGCACGAGCAATTTTCCCCTTGCATGCGCTTGGCCAAGGGGTAGCGTTTGCTCATGTTTGATTCTTCAAATGAGTGTTGCCGGGCGGCGGAGCGGTTTTGTTTCCGGGCGTTTTTGGTGTCGTTTGGTTTCATGCTGGTTTGGTTTTTGGCGATGATCTTTGCGGATGAGTTTGTCATCGGCCTTCACGCCAAGTTTCTCGGCATCCACGAGGCAAACCTCGATCAATTCACCTACGACGCCAAGATGATCATGTACCTGCTCATGGGCGTGTTCAAGCTGGCCGCGATGCTGTTGTTCTTCATTCCGTGGCTGGTTTTGCGGTTTTCGCGGAAATAAATATTGGGTCTTTTTTCGTCACTGGACAGGCGTTCCGGTTTCTGCCATATCTGTGCGCGCCGAAATCGAACAACCATGTTGCAACGAACTCGTGAAGACTTGTGGGGGGAAGCCGGGGAAACTCACTTTGATGTGGCCATCGTGGGAGCCGGGATCAATGGCGCCTGCCTGTACCACGAGTTGTGCGGGCGCGGCTACAAGGTCTTGTTGCTCGACAAGGGGGACTTCGCCTGCGGCACCAGCCAGAGTTCGGCCATGATGGTTTGGGGCGGCCTGCTCTATCTTCGCAACTTCGATTTCAAGGCGGTCATCGATTTTTCACTGTCCCGCGACCGGATGATTGAGTCGCTGAACGGTCGTATTCGCTCGCAGGTGTTTCGCTACATTCCCGCAGCCAACAATGGGCGCAACCGGTGGGTTGTCCTGTCGGCCCTGTATCTCTACTGGGTGCTGAGTTTCCTGCGCCGCCGCCGCCCATCGCTCGAGGGTGTTTTCCCTGAGAGCGAGTTGATCAAGCCCGATTGCCAGGCAACCGGCTCGATCCTATTTGAAGAGGGGATGCTCAACGGCTCCGACTCCAGGTTTGTGCTGGACTGGATCACGAACCACTCCGCGCTTGGCCAAGTTGCCCTCAACCACTCGGCCCTTGAGGGCGGCGGTTATTCCGGCGGCGACAAACATTGGCGGCTGGAGCTTAGCGATTCGTTGACGAACCAAACTACTGAGATTCGGGCCAAGTGCGTAGTCAACTGCGCCGGCGTTTGGGCCGACCGTGTCAACGAGCAGTTCGGCATTGAATCGCCGTACAAGCACCGGTTGAGCAAGGGTGTGTTCATCGGCATACGGCGGGAGGAACAACACGAGTTGCCGCTGGTGTTCGACCTCGGGGAGCACGACGATACGTTTCTGTATTTGCCGTGGGGGCCGGTGTCGTTGCTTGGTCCAACCGAGACGCCGTGCGCCACGCCGGAGGAGGGCTTTCGCATCGACTCGGCAGACTTGAATTATTTGCTTGGCCACGCGAATCGCCGGTTGCACAGGCAGATTGATCGGCCCGACATCGCCATGCTTCGGTGCGGTGTGCGGCCGTTGGTGGTCGAGAAAGATTACGATGGTGATGATTATCCGCTCGATCTCACGCGCCGCTTTCGCATGGTGCGCGACGAAGCCAAGCCGTGGCTTTCCACGTATGGTGGCAAGATCACCGGCTGCAATCACATGGCCAAGGCGGTGGCCGATGCCGCCGCCGGTCTCGTTGGCCAAGCGCCGCATTCGATGACGCAAACCAATGGCGCGCCGCCGGACATCGAGTGGGCGGAATTCCCCGGCATGCCCGAGCCGGTGCTATCGATCGACTGGTGTGTGCGCCACGAGTCGTGCTGCACGCTGGACGACTATCTGCGGCGCCGCACCAACATTGCCCAGTGGATTCCCCGTGAGGGCTTGGGCGAGCAAAACGAAAATTTGCCAACGCTTCGGCGCTTGGCCAAGCGCTTGCACGACGGCCAAGCGGCCAAGGCCGATGAGGCGGTGCGCCAATACGTCGAGCGGGTGGAACAGCATTTCGACCGACTGACCGGTCGCAAAGTAGAAAATAATGGAAACATCAGCGACTGAATTGCCGGCGATCCTCGGTGGCCAACCGGCGGTGACGCTGGAGCAGGCGCAAGCCAACCGGTGGCCGATCATCACCGAAGAGGATGAGCAGGCGGTGATCGAGGTGATGCGTTCCGGTAACATCACCACTCACCCGGTGGCGCGCGAACTGGAGCGCGAGTACGCCAAGTTCACCGGGCGCAAGTTTGCGTTGTCGCACAACAACGGCACCTCGGCGTTGATGGCGGCCTTCTTTGCGATTGACCTCAAGCCGGGCGACGAGGTGCTGGTGCCGACAGCGACGTTTTGGGCCTCGGTGATCCCGATGCTGTGGCTGGGGGCGGTGCCGGTTTTTTGCGAGAGCGAAGACGAGCGGCTTGGCCTCGACCCGCTGGATGTCGAGGCGAAGATCACCGACAAAACCAATGCGATGGTCGTCGTTCACCTGTGGGGTTTGCCGTCGAGAATGACGGAGTTGCAGGCCATCGCCGACAAGCACGGGTTGAAGATTATTGAGGACGCGTCGCATGCGCACGGGGCCAAGTGGCGAGGGCGCATGTGCGGCTCGCTCGGCGATGTTTCCGTGTTCAGCCTGCAAGGCGACAAACTCGCGCCGGGCGGCGAGGGCGGCGTGTTCCTGTGCGATGACGAGGCAACACTCGAGCGGGCGACCTGCATGGGTGACATGATGCGCACCCTCGAGTTGCGGACGCCGGCCGCGCGGTTTGCCGGGACGACGTTCGGCATCAAGACTCGCATCGCTCCGGTGTCGGCGGCGATCGCACGGGTGCAATTGCGGAACTTGGCCAAGCGCAACGAGCGCCGAAACGCAAACCTGATTTACCTCTCCAACGCGCTGGAGGAGCTTGGTTTTCAGACCTACCTGGGGCCGGAGCACGTGGAGCGGGTTTACTTTGAGTACCTGATTCGGCCCGACGCCGAGCGGGTGGATTTGCCGTTGGATCTGTTGATCGAGGCGCTGGTGGCCGAGGGATGCGAGGCGCAGCAGCCGCGTTATCCGCTGCTGCACCAACAGCCGTTGTTCACCGAGGGTACTTGGCGGGGGATTGCCCGGCTGCCCGATGATATGCCGGTGCCGGAGTATCGGCCGGACGCCCTGCCCAAGGCCGAGTCGGGCAACGCACAGCTGCTCAAGCTGCCGTCATTCCCGAATGCCGAGCGCGCGTTGCTCGACCAATACATCACCGCGTTTCGCAAAGTGGTGGGACAGGCACGGGAGATTTTGGCCAGCCGAAGTTAACCCGCCCGGCGGCGGACAAAGCGCGACAGCCAGTGGTTGAGTCGGCCGGCGATCGAGTGTTGGCAGATGAAGGCATCCATCAACTCGCGACTGCCGGTGCAGAATTTCTGCTTGTACTCGTGGCCGCCCTGCATGAAGTCGAACTCCGTGCAGCCCTCGCTCATCGCCCGCTCGATGTTGTGCAGCATCAACTGCCTGCCGGGGGCGTACTTGTGATAATCCGGCAGATACGCGATGTGAAAAAAGCCGTAGCCGCTTCCCTGCCGGACGGCGATCTCGAACGCGATGGCCATCTCGTTGACGCGCAGCGCGGTGATCTCCGCTTGGCCAAGCGCCATCAGCTTGGGCAGCAGTTCGTCAAAAAAATCGCCGGAGCCGGCCTTGGTGAGGTGGCCGATTTGCTCCCGGCCTTTCCAGCTCACTTTCTCGATCGAACGCATCTCGACGTCGAACCGCAGCAACTCCTCCGGCGTGCGGTAGGTGACGTACTCGACCGGGCCGAGCTGCTCGAGTTGGCGTAACCGACGGCGGCAGTCCCGGTTCGTTTTGCTGCCGACGGTGTCCGCGAGGTAGTCGTCGAAACCGCCTTGCGCCGTCAGATCGACAAAGTAATTCGGCGCGCGTTTGTGGATGCCGGTCAGGTTCGGGAACGCTTGCAGCGCCGGCTCGAGGTGGTCGCGAACCAAGCACTCGCTGAGCAGTGGAATCCAGATAAACCGATACTCGCCGAGCAGTTGGCCAAGCGCTTCAAAAACCGTCTTGAGCAGCGACTCGTCGGGCCGGATGACGAGCGGCTCGAGGCAGTCGGCAATGTCCGACAAACCCACCCAAAGTCCGCGCCCGCCGATCGCCGGGTATTCAAAAAACGGCCAGGCGGCCACGAGTCGTTCGTCGTCGTCGCGCACGATGAGCGTGACGGGGAACACCCGGCCGCCCCGGTGATTGAGCCAGGTGAACATCCACTCGGCGGAGAAAAACGGGTTCGGTGACTCGGCTTGGTAGAACAGGTCGCGCCACTCCGTTTCCAATGCCTCGAGAGGATTGAAACCGTGCAGGACGTGTACGGTGTACGGCATGGGGTGGCCGCTTGGCCAAGCGCTTGGCTACTTCGATTCGCCGAGGATGCGGTCGATCAGGCGGTTCGCGTAATTACGCATTCGGCCGTTGGCCTTGGGATCGATGCGCGCCAAGTCGGCGATGGCTTCCCTGTGCGGTTCGGTATATTCGCCGATGACGTCCAGCGCGTTGAGGGCGAGCATCGAGAGGCGGATGCCGTTTTTCGCCGGGTCGGCGTATTGCATCAGCACTTCAGCGGAGCGCTTGGCCTCGGCTTTTTTGCCGTAACGCCCAAGCGCTTCGGCGGCGATAATGCGGACGCTCGGCGACGGGTCATCGAGCACGGCGATCAGTGCTTCGCGCCCGGTGCGGACGCCGTTTTTGCCGCGAATCAGATAGCCCATCGCGGCCCAATAGCGAACCGCACTGTCGCCGCTTTTCATGAATTTAGCCAGTTTTTCGGTGGTTTTTTTGCCCTTGCGCGAGGCGGCGCTGGCGGCTTCGAATACGGCGTCAAAATCGTAGCGACTGTCGTCGTGGCCCATTTCGTACGGCGAGTCGTTACCGGCGCGGGAATGGATTTCGGCCTCCGGCAAAAAGCCGATGTCGCGCACGTCGCGTGCCCAGTCGCGGTGAGCCTTGCGCAGTTGCTTGATGACTGCCGAGTATTCTTTTGACTTCGCGAGATTGTTGATTTCGTCCGGGTCGGACTCGAGGTCGTACAATTCCTCCGCCGGTTTTGTCTGCCAAAAAACCGACTGCGCGGCGTTGAGTTTGCCGGCGTGAAAAAGGTCGTGCCAAACACGCGTCGTCGGCGTTTGAAACATATAGTCGAGGTACTGTCCGTACGGCTTGTGCGGCATATAGTTGCGGATGTAAACGTGGCGCCCGTCGAACACTGTGCGGACCATGTCGTAACGCTCATCCATGCGGCCGCGAAACCCGAAGCTGAACTTTTGCGCGGGCGCGGTGTGCTGCCCCATGAACGCATGCCCTTGCATGTGTGTGGGCGCTTTCGTACCGGCGATGCTGAGCAGGGTGGGGGCGAGGTCGATGAATCCGACGAGCCGTTCGGTGCTGCCGCCGGTTTTGTATTCGGGCGGGGCGAGGTGTTTGAATTTCTCCGGCACGTGAATAATTAGCGGCACGTTCAGCCCGGAAAAATACGGCCAGCGCTTGCTGCGCGGCATGCCGGAGCCGTGGTCGCCGTAGTAAAAAACAATCGTGTCGTCGGCCAAGCCGGCTTCCTCGAGTTGCTTGAGATTTTCGCCGACAAGCTTGTCCATCATTGTGATTCGGTCGTGGTATTGCGCCCAGTCTTTGCGAACCTTCGGTGTGTCGGGGTGGTAAGCCGGGAGGCGAACCTTGGCTGGATCGTGGATGCGGTTGGCCGGGTCGATCTTGTTTCGGATCTGGCTCTCGTGGCTGATCCCGTGGTTGAAGATTGCGAAGAACGGCTTGCCGTCGGGCCGGTTTTTCCAATGCGCCTTGCGGCCGCTCTCGTCCCAGACTTTGCCTACTTTTTCGACATTGTAATCCTCCTTGGAATTGTTGCTGCAGTAGTAGCCGAGTTCGCGCAGGTACACCGGGTACATTTTGAAATCAGCCGGCAGTCGGGTCATACTTCGCATGTGCTCGGCGCCGGTGGCGGGTGGGTAAATGCCGGAGATGATCGTCGTACGGGCCGGGGCGCAAACCGGCGCGGTCGAACTGGCCCGGGTGTAGCGGAGGCTGCGCTTGGCCAAGCGGTCGAGGTTTGGCGTGACGGCATACGAATCGCCGTAACAGCCAAGGTGCGGGCCGTTGTCCTCGCTGACGATCCAGAGGATGTTGGGCAGCGCCCGCTCCGCCCGCGCTTGGCCAAGCGTAAACACGGCCAAGGCGGCGGCGGTCGAAAATAGAATCCGGGAAAGATTGCTCACAATTGACATCGGCGCGATTGAACCACCGACGTCCCCCGGAGGCAACGGCGCAATACGCTTGGCCGAAATTGAGACGTAAAACTTAGCGGCAGTGTCTTGGAGTGCGGCCGTCCCTGCCGCTTTTGGGCGTGTTCCAAAGCGGTGCAGAGAACCGCACTCCACGACGCTGCCCCGACAAAAACAAACGCCCTTGACCCAGCGGGGGCGGAGAGGCGCCTCCCACGGCCCGCTTTTTTTTCTACTTTTGAACATTTCGGTGTTCAATCGGTCGTGAACATGGTGGCTTGGCCCGGTTGGGCCATTTATTTCAATTAACCACTAATAAAATTTGATCGGACGCGTCATGGGATTGAGAGCATTGTTAAATGTCTCGAATAGACAGCAAGACAAGCTGACTCCCATGCAGACGCGTGTGAAAAGTGCTCCCCGGTCCATGAACGACCCGCAGCCCGAGGCCGCCCCGAAAAAGGAGGCGATCGAGGAGGTGCTTCGCCAATGCGAATCGCCACTGCTGGCGTATGCCATCAAAATGGTGCGGGACGGGGAACAGGCGCAGGAGATCGTGCAGGAGGCGTTCGTCCGCCTGCACGCCGCCTACGCTGAGGTGGTCGCGCCGAGGCCGTGGTTGTACCGTACCGTGTTCAACCTCGCCATGACGCACCACCGTGAGCGGCAGAAAGTGGTGCCGGTCGGTTTTTCGCCGGAAGAAACTCCCGGCGCAGAAACCCCGACATCACCCGCACCGGACGAGAGGCTGGTGCGGATGGAAGCCGTGGCGCAGGCACGCGCATGCGTCGAGGAACTGGATGACCGGAGTCAGCAATTGGTACGGCTGAGATTCGAGGACGGGCTCTCTTACAAACAAATGAGTGAGCGCACCGGCCTGACAGTGACCAACGTGGGGTACATTCTCCACACGTCACTGAAGAAACTCGCCACCGCGCTGAAACGATCCGGATACATCCATGAGCGACTCGACTGAAAACAAAACTGAACCGTCCCGCGAACAACTCGAGGCACGCGTCGTCGCGATGCTGCTGGGCGAGGCCGGCCCGTTCGAGGAGGAGCAACTTCGCGAGCAACTGAAAACCGACACCGCCTTGGCCAAGTTCTGCGCCGAGATCGGCCAGACGCTGCCGCTGCTCAACGAGGCGCTCGACGTTGGCCAAGCGCCCAAGGCCAAGTCGCCGAAAATGCGCTTGGCCCGCAAACGGCGCGGCAAACTCAGGCAACTTTTCCGAAGCGAAAACGGCTTGGCCAAGCGCAAGGTTGTACGGATGAATTTTCGCAAAGCCTTGGCCATCGCCGCCGCAGTTTGCGCGGTGCTGCTTGTCGCTGCCGGATTATTGCTGCCCAGCTTGGGCAAGTCGAAGGCCGGATACAATATCACGGCAATACTCGCTCCGGCGAGCCGTTTGGGGGAATCGACAGAAGCCGAGGAGGAACTCCGGAGCGGAATTACCACCGTGACCGGATACGCCCGCACCGAGGGAATGCAGGCCGCCAGCGAGGCAGCACTGGCTGCGGGGGCCACGCCCGAGGCCAAGCGCAACGCCTCGTTTGACCCCTACCGTGTCACTGCCGCGATGGATTTTTTAGATCAAAAAGTTGTCGAGGGCAGGGAGGATGTACTCTCGATCGCCGAGTCGCTCGAGGCGGCCTCGCAAGCCGGCGGCGAGCCGGGAGGGGCGAGTTCCACCTCGCCTCAAATGTTTGGAACGATCAGCGGGAAGAAACCCGATGCGGGGTTGGCGGCGGGCGAACGGTGGGCAGAGCAAGCACCGGTCGCAGATCAGCCGGAGTCGACTCGCAGTCGGGGTGTCGCCAACAATCGCTCCGGTAGGGAACTTGCCGACCTCGCGCTGCCGGAGTTGAAGTCGGATGATCTCGCCGAGTCACCGGGTAACTATGGCTACTACGCGTTGCCCAACCACCAAGCCGCAGCAGCCCAGGGAGGGCGTGCGCGATCCCTCTTCGAATCCGAGTCGGTGAGGGGCGAGGAGGCTGGCAACCCGGTTTCCGTCGAGCGAAAGAATCTGGCGACGAAAATTGCGAGGCCGACGGCCCCGCCGGTTGCGAGGTTCGATGACCGATATGCGAGGTCAGTGGACAAATCGGCGCCCAAGCCGTCGGACGGCGTGGATCTGTACTGGTTTAAGCAGGAAGCGGAATCAAGTGGGGACGCCGTGACGGCGGATGGGGTGATGTTGTACGGCTTGGCCACCGCAGCGACGAAGGGTGGCACGATGACGTTCAGCATCGATTCACTGCACTCCACCTCCGAGGCCAAGCCGGCACCGGCGGAGGATTACTTCGGGAGATCAACAATGGCCGGGCCAACGGCTGCGCCGATGCCGCAGGCTGGAGTCAAGGGGATCGACAACAATGGCCGCGACTTCAACTGGCAGTTTGAAAGCGCGTACAAGGCCGGGATCGCCCCCGGCGCCAACGCCGCAGCGGGAGGCCAAGAGGTGTTGAACTGGGACGTCTCCGTAATGCACGAGGCAGCCAAGCGCCAGTGGGGAGCGACCCGTGGCTACTCGGCCGGCGAACACCGGAAACAACCTGGCCCATACGGCGGCGTGGCCGGTGGCATGGGGATGGGCGGCGGCGGCTTTGGCGGCGGGGGTCGTGCGGATGGTTTTGGCGAAGCTTTTGGCGAAGCGCTGCCGATGGGCATGGCTGGCGTTTCCGCTGAGCCCGTTTCCGGTGGGGTTGTCGAGGCGTTCGGCCTGAGTTTAGATATGGATGGTGACGATGGCGGGGTCGAGATGGACGGCAAAGGTTACGAAGCCGCGCGCGACTTGGCGGTGCAGGACTTGGCCAGGTCGCTGGGAGAGAAGAAAAACCGCCGTTTCGCCAATCGGGCCAAGCCGGAGTCCATCACAGGCAAGGAGGTCAAGCTCGGCCAGGAGGTCAATTTTGTAATGCCGTCCAATGAACTGAGCGTTCGAGAGCTTGTTGCGGATAAGTCCATGCAACTGGGGAAAGCTGTTGAACGGGATCAATCCGGCCGTGCGGCTTTTTATTTTGACAGTCAACCCAACACGACGACGGGCGGGCCGAACGGGCAGGAGTCGGCGGCGCTTGGTATTGCCAAGGAGGCTGAGCCTGACCACGCACAAACGATCACGCTGGGCGACGCACCCGTGCTTGGGCGGTTGTTCAAAAACAGCACGGAACCAAAAAAGGCAGCCCGTGCTTTGGGAGCGCTGCGACTTGAAAGAACAGCCGACGAAAAATCGCCGCAACAGCAGGACCGTCTGTCCAGAAAGTCTGGCCGCGAAAGTTTGTCTCGACTGAAGGAAGAGGAATACGAGGCACTGGATGAGTTGGCCGACAAGTCGGCGTTGCTTCCCGCGCAGGATGAGCAGCAGGAATTGGCGGAGGCGCAACTCGACATGAGTCGCGTCCGGACAAACACCCGCAAGCCGCAAAGTTCGTCGGCATCGAAGCAAGGACAGTTGCGCCGCAAAGGCAAACGAGCCGCGAACAAAAAGTCGCCCGCACCTGGGGCCAAGCCGCAGAGCGCCGAGCGGATGTCCCGGTTGAGCTTGGCTGATCGGGAGGGATTGGCGCTTGAGGAAAAACTGAAAGAGGTGGCTCCACCGGCCAAGCCCGCCCCGCCGTCGGTCGTGTACACGCCCCGCCCGGAGACGGTCACCACGGACAATAATTTTTCCACCTTCTCGCTGAACGTCAGCGACGTGTCGTTCAAGACCACGCTCGCCAGTTTGCAGGCGGGCAAACTGCCGGAGCCGGCCGACGTGCGGAGCGAGGAGTTCCTGAACGCGCTCGAATATCGCGACCCGATGCCGCGCGCCGGCGAGCCGTTGGCTTTTCACTGGGAGCGTGCGCGGTCGCCGTTCACGCACGACCGCGACATCATCCGGTTCTCCGTTCGCACGGCCGCGCTCGGCCGTCAACCGGGACGGGCGATCAATCTGGTTTGTCTGCTCGACAACTCCGGTTCGATGGAGCGTGAAGACCGGGTCAGTATCGTGCAGCAGTCGCTCGGCGTCTTGGCGCGCAAACTGACGCCGAACGATCGCGTCAGTCTCGTCACGTTTTCGCGCACGCCGCAGTTGCGCATCGACGGCATGCGCGGCGGCGACCGCGAGGCGTTTTTGAAGGCATCGACCGGCTGGATTCCGCAGGGCGGCACTCACGTCGAAAAGGCGCTCGCGCTGGCTTACGAGACGGCTAA